>CALCXL010000718.1 GCA_937907595.1 uncultured Pseudomonadota bacterium | reverse complement strand
TCGTCGTCGCTGGATTCGTCGTCGTCGCTCGTCGCTGAGTCGTCGTCGTCGCTTGTCGCTGAGTCGTCGTCGTCTGCTGAGTCGTCGTCGTCTGCTGAGTCGTCGTCGTCGCCGATGGGCTCGGGGCCGTCCAGGCCGCCGCAGTCCTGGTCGATGCCGTCGCCCAGGGGATCGTCGGCGCCGGGGTAGATGTCCGGGTTCGCGTCGTTGCAGTCGCCGGGGAGGATGTGGCCGTCGCCGTCGGCGTCCACCCCGTCGAGTCCGTCGCAGTTCTGGTCGACGTCGTCGCCGAAGGGGTCCAGGGCGCCGGGGTGGATCGCGGGGTCGTCGTCGTCGCAGTCCACGACGTCGGTGTAGCCGTCTCCGTCGCGGTCCAGGGGCTTGGGGCCGGCCACGCCGTCGACGCCGTCGCAGTTCTGGTCGATGCCGTCGCCCAGGGGGTCGTCGGCGCCGGGGTGGATGCGGGCGTCGGTGTCGTCGCAGTCGACCTACGTGCCGTAGCCGTCGCCGTCGCAGTCCGGGTTGGGGCCGTTGTCCGAGTCGTCGCAGTCCTGGTCGATGCCGTCGTCGCAGACCTCGGTGGCGTTGGGGTGCACGTCCGGGTTCTCAGGCTCGCAGTCCACGCGGTCGGCGTAGCCGTCGCCGTCGAAGTCGGCGTCGCTTCCGTCGCAGGCCGACACTGCGAGGGCGAACAAGGTGAGGACCAGGAGTCGTTGCAGGGTCACGGGGGCCTCCGGGGGGGCAGCCTGGAGCACGGTAGTGGACCGCCGCGCGGCTTGTCCCGACGAACCTGGGTGGGCCCTGGTCGGGCGGAGCGCGCCCCCCGATGCCCGGCTCGCGCTCGCACGGGGCTGATATTGTACGCGAGCTGATCGGCCGAGCGCCGCCCGGCCCCGGAGACCGTCCACCATGCCGCGTTCTTCCTCCGCCCTCGCCGGGCTCGTCGCCTTGTTGCTGCTCCTGCTGGCCGCCGGTTGCCCGGCCCCGGCCGACGACGACGACTCCGGCGCGGACGACGACGACGTGACGGCGGACGACGACGACACCGGCGACGACGACGACTCCGTGGACGACGACGACTCCGTGGACGACGACGACTCTGGCGACGACGACGACTCCAGCGACGACGACGACGCGACCGCGGACGACGACGACGCGACCGCGGACGACGACGACTCCGGCGACGACGACGACTCCGCCGGCGCCCTGGTCGAGCTGAGCGACCTGGCCGCCCACCTGGACTACTTCCTGGCCCAGAACCCCGGCCTGACCGGGCTGAGCTACGGATCGCTGGTGGTGGTGGAGGTGGTGGACGCCTCCAGCGATGCCGGCGCGCTCGCGGCGACCGTCAGCGGCTCCTGGTCCCTGGTGCAGAGCGGCCTGGTGGACGACGCCCTGCTGCCGAACGACGCGTGGATCACCTACGGCGGCGCCGGCCAGGCCGACTTCGAGGCCGACGTCATCACGCCCACGCTGGTGGACGGCGCCGTGGTGGTGCAGATCCCCTGGCTGCTCAACGGCATGCCCGCCACCAACCACGCCGTCGTCAGCCCCGGCGGCGGCGCGCCCGAGCAGGACGCCGCCTTCCTGGTCGCCCTCATCGACAGCTTCCGCGCCCCCGCGTCCGACGGCGCCTCCGCGAACGACGGCTTCGGCCAGACGCCGTTCAGCTTCACGTCGGCCCTGTCCTGCAACGCCGACGTCTGCGTTGGCTCCGCCCAGGCCGAAGACAGCGGCGCGGGCTGTGGCGCCCTGGTCCAGGAGAACACCCTCTGCCGGGCCGACGGCAGCGGCTGCCAGATGCAGGTCGCCGTGGTGGGCTACTGCGGCGCGCCCACCTTCACCTTCGACCCCATCGACTTCCGCTGGGTGCAGGACGCCGGCACCTGGGGCGCGGCCTGGCTGGACGTGTCCGGGACCCTGGAGGAGCCCTGCGGCTGCCTGGGATCGGTGGACGGCGACGGCGACGGCTACACCCCCGACGACGGCGACTGCGACGACGCCGACGCCGCGGTCTACCCGTCGGCCCCCGAGCAGTGCGACGGCACCGACTCCGACTGCGACGGCTCCCTGGTGGACGAGGACCCCGACCAAGACGGGGACGGCGGCCCGGACTGCATCGACGTGGACGACGACGCCGACGGCAGCCTGGACGTCGCCGACTGCGCGCCCCTGGACCCCACCGTGTACCCCGGCGCGCCCGAGCTCTGCGACGCCATCGACTCCGACTGCGACACGTCCCTGGTGGACGAGTTCGCGGACAGCGACAGCGACGGCAACCCCGACTGCGTCGACGACGACAGCGACGGCGACGGCGTCTCCATCGGCGCGGGCGACTGCGACGACGCGGACGCCGCCACCTACCCCGGCGCCCCCGAGCTCTGCGACGGCCTGGACTCGGACTGCGACGGGTCGATCGTGGACGAGGACGCCGACTTCGACGGGGACCTGAGCCCCGACTGCATCGACGAGGACGACGACGACGACGGCAGCCCCGATCTGCTCGACTGCGACGACGTCGACCCCGCGGTCTACCCCGGCGCCCCCGAGCTCTGCGACGGCCTGGACAGCGACTGCGACGGCTCCCTGGTGGACGGAGACCCGGACCTGGACGGGGACCTGAGCCCCGACTGCATCGACGAGGACGACGACAACGACGGCAGCCTGGACGTCGACGACTGCGACGACGCCAACCCCGCGATCTACCCCGGTGCGGCCGAGGCCTGCGACGTGGTGGACAGCGACTGCGACGGCTCCCTGGTGGACGAGGATCTGGACAGCGACGGCGACGGCCAGCCCGACTGCGTGGACGACGACGTGGACGGCGACGGCTTCTCGCCGACGGACGGCGACTGCGACGACACCGACCCCGCGCGGTACCCCTCCGCGCCGGAGTCCTGCGACCTGATCGACTCGGACTGCGACGGCTCCCTGGTGGACGAGGACCTCAACAGCGACACCGACGCCCTGCCGGACTGCGTGGACGAGGACGACGACGGCGACGGCGACCCCGACGGCACCGACTGCGCGTCCCTGGATCCCACGGTGTTCACCGGCGCGCCGGAGCTCTGCGACGCCATCGACTCGGACTGCGACGGATCGGTGGTGGACGAGTTCAGCGACTTCGACTCCGACCTGGACCCCGACTGCACCGACCCCGACGACGACGGCGACGCCGACCTCGACGGCAGCGACTGCGACGACGCGGACGCCAGCATCTACACCGGGGCCCCCGAAACCTGTGACGACAGCATCGACCAGGACTGCGACGGCACGGACCTGCCCTGCAACGACGCCTGCGTCGACGCGGAGGTGGTCAGCGAGGGCTCGTCGGTGGCCGGGGACACCACGGGCGCCCACGACGACGCGGTGGTGGGCTCCTGCGCGGCCAACCCGCTGACGGCGCCGGGGGTCTGGTACCGCTACGTCGCCGGGGGGGGCCAGGTCAGCGCCAGCACCTGCGACGACGCCGACTACGACACGCAGATCAGCGTCTTCTCCGGCGACTGCTCCGCCCCGGTCTGCGTCACCAACAACGACGACGGCCTGGGCTGCGCGGGCTTCTCGTCGGTGGCGGAGTGGGACAGCGAGGCCGGCGCGGCCTACCTGATCCTGGTGCACGGCTTCAACGGCGACCAGGGCACGTTCACCCTGACGGTCTCCGAGCCCGACCCCGACAGCGACGACGACGGCGACCCCGACTCCACGGACTGCGACGACGCCGACCCCGCCGTGTACACCGGCGCCCCCGAGCTCTGCGACGCCATCGACAGCGACTGCGACGGCGACCTGGTGGACGGCGCGGCGGACTTCGACGGCGACGACGACCCCGACTGCATCGACACAGACATCGACGACGACGGCGACCTCAACGGCGTCGACTGCGACGACTTCGACGCGCTCGTCGGCCCCAGCCAGTCCGAATCCCTGTGCGACTCCATCGACAACGACTGCGACGCCGGGACCCCCGACGACGTGGACGCGGACGTCGACGGCTTCACCTTCTGCACCGACGACTGCGACGACAACGCGCCCACCACCAACCCGGGCGCGCCCGAGGTCGCCTGCGACAGCATCGACAACGACTGCGACGCCGCGACGCTGGACGGGGCGGACAGCGACTTCGACGGCGTGGACGAGTGCAGCGACTGCGACGACGACGACCCGGCCATCTTCCCCGGCGCGGTGGACGTCTGCGGGGACGGCCTGGACAACGACTGCGACGGGCAGAGCTCGCCGAGCAACATGTTCCAGAACGCGGGCTTCGAGAACGGCACCACCAGCTCCTGGGTGGCCTCCAGCCCGGCGAACACGACCATGACCACAAACTCGGTGCACGGCACCTGGGCGGCGGAGCTCAGCGGCAACCGCTCCCTGACCCAGACCTTCCCGGCGGTGCCGGTGGCCTCCCTGGCGTCGGCGGGCAACTGGCAGTGGCACCCCAACCAGAACGTCTTCACGGTGGTGGAGTGGACCTACAGCGACAACTCCACTGGCATGCACATCCACGGCGCCTTCACCGGACCCGTGTACATCGACGTCCTGCCGGAGCTGAACGCCACCAAGTCCCTGGTGATGATGCGCTTCTGGGGCTACTCCTCGGGCGGCGGGCCCCTGGACGTCGCGCGGCACGACTCCGCGCAGCTCTGCGTGCCGTAGGGGGGACGCGGCAGGCGGGGGGAGCGCGGCCCCGGCTCACCAGACCGAGCGGTGGTCCTCCACCAGCCCGAAGGCGTCCTGCACGCGCCGATCGCCCACCCGCCCGGCGAAGGTGCCGTAGCGCTGGCGGAACACGGACTCGATCACCACGGCGCGGATGTCCTCGCGCCGCTCGCCCAGGGCGGTGAAGCGCAGGTCGACGTGCTCGTCCACGGTGCTGATGCGCCAGTCGGCCTCGTCGGAGAGGTCGAAGCGCGCCGCGGCCAGCAGCGACAGCTCCCCGTCGGTCCACAGCGACCGCCCGCGCCCCAGGGGCAGGTTGACGATCAGGGCCACGTCCGGCAGCGGGCGTTCCGCATGCCGAACGAGGCCACGTGGCGGTGATCGTCGAGGAGCTTTGGGGGCGGGGGGGTGAGCATTGGGGGGGGTCGGTTGAGAAACCCGGCCCGAGCGCCGGAGAGGCTTCGTCTTCGATCCCATGCGCCCCCCCGGGCGTCCTGGGAGACAAGCGATGCCCCGAACCACAAGGACCCGCCGACCGCACGCCGCGGTTGGCCACCTGCTCGGCCTCATCGCCCTGGTCCTCCTCGTGGGCGCAAGCGGGGAAGAGCCCCTGCTCGACGCCCGCGTGCTCCTCCCTCCAGAGGGGACGACGGGCTTCGGCCGCGTCCTGCTGGTGGTCCCCGACTTCACCGGCGACGGCGACCCGGAGCTCGTGGTCGCCGACGACCAGGGCCGCGTCCACGTCTTCGCCGGGATGGGGGCGGATGCTTCTCCGTTGGCGGTCCTCGAGCCCCCCGAGGAGGCTGAACGCTTCGCGACCGACCTCGCCTGGGTCCATCGCCCCAACCAGCCCCCGACCCTGGTGGCGCTGGGCCGGTGGCAGCAGGCCGAAGCGGTCTGGACCCTGCGCAGCGGCGAGGAGGGCGAGCCCGACGGCTGGGGGCCGCCGACCTCGCTGCCCGGGGCGGAGTCCATCGAGGGTGCGGCCGACCTGCTCTACGTGGGGCTTCCGGAGTGGAGGGGCGAGGAGTCGGGCAGCGGCAGCGGGGCGATCTTCGTCCTCCCCCTGCAGGCGCTCGTTGAAGAGGGGCTGGAGGCCCCGCTCCTGACCCACCCAGCCGGCGTCGGCGGGATGGGCCGGAGCCTCCGCGTGAGCCCCGAGACCGACGAGCTCTGGGCGACCGCGGACGACGGCCTGGCCCTCGGCTGGTCCTTGTCCGATCCCACCGCCGTCCCCCTCGAGGTGCCCGCAGCGGGGCCCGCGCTGCTGCCCTGGTCCGAGCGGCACCTGCTCATCGGCGACCCATCCGGCGACAGCGTCGACGCGATCGACCTGGGCTCGGCGGGCCACGCGGGGTTCGTGGACGGGCCCATGGACTCCGGCTTCGGGGCCTCCCTGGCGATGCGCGGCGGCCTCGATCCCCTGCTGCTCGTCGGCGCCCCCTCTGCGCAGTCCACGGGTGCGGTCTTCGGTTTCGGCCACGACGCCCTCGCCCTGGACCTCCCCGAGCCCTTCGAACTGCCGGGCTGGCCCCACGCACCGGGGCCGGACGAGGGCGCAGAGCCCGACGGTCAGGAGGGCTCGGACGAGCCCGAGCACCACCACGGGGAGGCGCACAGTGAAGCGGGCAAGCCGACGGAGGACCCCTGGACGGTCGTGGGCCGCCCCATGAAGCGCTCGTCCTCGGACCCCCATGCGCCGGATGGAACGCCGATCGCGTCGGTGCTGGACGGCGCCGCCGGGGCCGAGGTGGTGGTCGACGGGGGGCTCCGGCACAGGCTGGACCTGGAGGTCCCGGCCGGCCGGGGGGACCTGGGACCGCGCCTCAGCGTGGAGTTCCAGCAGGGCGCCCGGGGGGAGTTGGGGCGGCACTGGGTGCTCAAGGGCGTCAGCCGCATCGAGCGCATGAACCCCTCCGGCGGCCCCGCGACCGGGCACGACAGCGACCGCTTCTCCGTCGACGGCGCCGCCCTGGTGGAGATCCGCTCCCCGAGCCCCGGACTGCGCGCGTTCCGGCGGAAGCTCCGCGACGAGGAGACCTTCCTGTACGACCCGGTGGCGGAGACCTGGTTGGCCATCCTCCACGGCCTCTCGCGGGACTTCGGTGAGGTGGCCGATGTGGGCGCCGTCGAGCGACGCAGGCCCCGCGCGCGGGGGACCATGCCTCCGCCCGACGAGGTGGGGGACGGCAGCGGCATCGTCACCCGCTGGTGGATTGCCCGGACCCGCGACCGCTTCCAGAACAGCGTGCTCTACGCCTACCAGGCGACCCTGGGGACCATCCACCCCGTCTCCATCCGCTGGGGTCAGGTCGACGGCAACGACCTCTCCGCGCCCGCTCGGGACTTCACGCTGCAGCTCAGCTGGACCCCCAACCTCCACCGCGAGCTGCCGCTCGTCCACGCCGCGCCCGGCGCGCCGCAGACGGCCACGCCCTACGTCCTGGGCGGAGTCGAAGCGACAGGTCCGGACGGCACCCGGCTGAACCGCTGGCGCTTCGAGTACGAGACCGCGGTCCCCTCGGGCATCCGCTACCTGCGCAACGTGTGGGAGGACGGGGCGCTGGTCGCCGGCACGCCCGAGGCGGAGCCGCGTCGCCTGCGCAGGTTCCACTACGAGCACAGCTGGGCGGAGCCCTTGCCGCCGGGGGTTGAGGACGTCGGCTTCGAGGACCTGGCGGCCCGGGTGTCCATGGAGCAGTCGCCCGACTTCGGGCCGATCGAGGCGATCCAGCTGCCCTCCGTCCCGAGCAGCGTGACCGCCGGCTACGACCTGCAGGAGCCCGTATTGCGCTTCGCGCGGGTCAACCACGACGCGCTGCCGGACGTCGTCGCCTTCTACGTGCACGACTTCTGGAGCCTGCACGCGGGCGAGGAGCCCTACTGCGCGGCGGACTGCCCCGAGTCCGGCTGCTGGGTGCAGGAGCCGGGGGCCTGCCAGCTGTTGGGCAGTACCGCGTGCCAGGCCCCCGTCAAGGCCGTGGTGTTCGCCGCCACCGGCGACGACCCGAACACAGGCAGCCCGGGCTTCGCCCTCGACGAGATCGCGGGCTGGGGCCTCAACCAGTGGTTGGCCGCGCAGGAGTTGCCGCCCGGAGGCTGGCCGGCGGCGATGGCGGCGGCCGGCCTCCTGGACGTGAGCGGGGACGGGATGGACGACCTGGCCTTCGGGCCGTCCGCGCTGCTCAGCGATCCGCTCCGCGACTGGCACCACAGCCAGGCGGCCTTCGCCCCCTACGCCGCCACGCCCACCACGGCCGGGGGAACCGCGCCCAGGAACCGGATCCTGGCGGACATCGACGGCGACGGCACCGTCGACCTGCTCTACCCCCCCGACGCCGAGCTGCACCCCTACGACCTGGACTCCGCCCTGGAGGCCTGGGACGCGTGGGTGGCGGCGGACCCCGCGGGCCGCCAGAACGCGTTTCTGGCGCAGAGGGAGGCCTGGCTCCAGTCGATGGCCGACGGGGGGGAGCGGGTCGGCGGTGTGTGCGTTGTCCCGCCGGTTGCGTCGGAGGACGGCGCCCCCCGCTGGACGGTGCGCTACGGGGTGCGGGACCTCGGCTCAGGCGAGGTGGGTTGGGGGGCGGAGCATCCCCTGGAGCTGCCCTTCTTCGGCGGGCCGCTGACCGGCCGGCTGGCGGGGCAGGGCATGAACCTGCCCATCGGCGCCGTCGAGGG
>CALCXL010000717.1 GCA_937907595.1 uncultured Pseudomonadota bacterium | reverse complement strand
TCGACCTCTTCGACGACAGCACCGCCGACTACGACGACGCCAACTTCCAGGGCGTGGAGGCGGCGATCTTCGTGCCCCAGGCCCGCGGCATGGTCGGCATGCGCGCCATGCAGTTCAGCGAGGACGGCCAGACGCTGTGGGTCACGCTGGCCCCCCTGGTCATCCCCACGGCGGGCGGGTCCTTCTCCGACGGCACGGAGGGGCTCGTCAGCATCGACTTCAGCAAGATCGAGGACGGCCCCGAGGGCAAGGCCTGGCTGGACGGCATGATCAAGGGCTTCCTGCCCGTGGCCCGCGGGATCGAAGAGGACCGCGGCTACGACACGGACACCAGCGTGGGCCCCGGCGGCCTGGCGGTGAACCGCGCCGGCACCCGCGCCTACGTCACCAACTTCAACGACAACTCGGTCTACGTGCTGGACGTCGCCCGCGGCGCCCGCGGAGCGGTGCTGGACATCATCCGCGGCCTGGACGAGACGCCCTTCGAGATCGTGCTCTCCCCGGACGAGAAGCTCGCCTACGTCGGCAACAGCTACGGCATCCAGCGCAACGGCGCCCAGCACTCCACCATCCAGGTGCTGGACATCGACGAGCAGAGCCCCACCTACGGCCAGATCCTGACCCGCCTGGACAACCTGGGGTCGCGGAGCTCCTGTGATTGATTCGCGGGCGCTGCCCCTGGTGCTGCTCCTGGCCCTGGCCGGTTGCGACGACGCAAGCCGCTCCTTCGCGGGCTTCGACGGCCCCACCGACGTGGCCCTGCTGCCGCCCGGCGACTTCTTCGAGGTGCCGGTCGCCTTCGTGACCAACTTTCGCTCGGGCCGGGTCAGCAAGCTGGACCTCAAGCGCACCAACCTGGTGGTGGAGGACAGCCCCGCGCCCTGGATGCCCAGCGCGGACCTGAGCTTCGGCGCGGACCGCGCGCTGTCGGAGATCGCGCTCGCCGTCACCGGGGACTCGGTGGAGGTCTGGGTGGCGGACGACAGCCGCGATGAGCTGCTGCGCACGCCCTACATCGTCGGCTTGACGGAGGAGGGCAAGCCGATCTGGAACCGGCCCTCCCTGTCGGACGTGCGCGCCTTCGACCCGGGCGGCGCCGACCGCACCGTCAACGCGCCCGTGCTCGAGGGCCTGCGCCTGCGTTCGGGCCGGGCCACGACGGAGACCTGGACGCTGACCTGGCGCGGCACGGCCTTCGACGTGCGGGGCACGGCCTCGGGCCTGCAGGACGCGCGGGCGGTGCCGGGCTCGGCCTACCAGAGCGACCGGGGGGAGATCGCCTTCACCCCCAGCTTCAGCGGCGTGAAGCCGCCCGACGGCACCTGGCTGGAGTTCGACGTGATCTCCGGCGTGGAGAGCGCGCCCTCGGGCGGGCTGGTGACGGACCTGCTCGTCAGCGTCGACGGGGCCTGGATCTTCGCCACCGTGTTGCCTGAGGCCGGCCCGTCCTGGCTGGCCGTGTGGGACGCGCAGGCCTTCGTGGAGATTGACCGCCTGGAGTTCCCGGCCGGCGCGGTGCCCGAGCGGCTGTCGGCCGGCAAGGACGAGGGCGTGCTCTGGATCGCCGACTCCCAGGACGTCGGCGGCGCCGGCCGCTTCTGGCGCGTGGACTACGTGCCGGGGGACATCGACACCCTGGCCGCGGCGCCCATCGCGGCCCCGGAGCCCAACATCGACGTCGCGGAGGGCCGCGGGGAGCGCCACCACCTCATGGTGGCCGCCGCCTTCTCGGAGAACGTCTGGACCCTGGACGGCGCGACCTTCGCGGCGGTGGACACCAACCCGGTCACGCCGGAGGTGGACCCCACGGTGCTCAGCTCGCTGATCGTGGGCCTGGCCGCCACGGAGCGCCCGGCGGAGACCTTCGATTTGGACCTGGACGGGGACCGCGCCACCACGCACATGATCGTGGCCACCACCTTCTCCGGGCAGCTGTTCCTCATCGACGCGGAGTCCGGCTGCCAGGTCTTCGGGCTGCCGTCGGGGGCCTACGTCGACGCGCCCTCGGATCTGAACGACGCATTCTTCGACACCGGCTCCCCCAGCGACCCCGTGGCCATCGTGGACCTGGCGACCCTGGAGCTGGCCACCACGCACCCCTGCGGCGGCGTGTCGCGGTCGGAGTCCTGGACGCTGCGCTTCGACGGCCCCAGCCAGACCTACGAGGTCGAGGGCTCGGTCTCCGGGGTGCAGGCCAACGCCCTGAGCGAAGGCCAGCGCTACGTCAGCGACACCGGCGCCTTCTCCATGCTCATCCTGCCGGGCAACAGCCCCACCACGGACGGGGACACCTGGTCCTTCTCCATCAACGACGCCGTCACGCCCATCGCCATGCAGATGCTCCCGGCGGACCCGGTGATCTTCACCGAGCAGTACGACGATCGCAGCGGCAACTGGTTCAAGGTGCGGCAGCGCGAGGTCGCGGTGGTGGCCCACGCCGGCGACGACATCGTGCTCTGGCTGGACCTGGCCGGGCAGGGCGACGGCGGCGTTCGCGTCTACCGGTAGCGGTCGCGTCGCGGCCCGCGGTCCCGATCGCCGGCTCCCACGTTCCCCAAACCGCCGTCCGCCCCGCCCTCAAGCTCGTCGATCGTTCGCCTACAGGTGGTCTTCGCAGGCGTCCAGGGAGCTGACGCAGCCCTCGGTGGGGCTGGGGGACACGTCGACGCAGCACCAGCGGTGCAGGGCCCAGCCCCCCCCGTCGTCGTCCAGGTCCCAGATGTCCAGGGGGCCGACGGTCTCCCCGTCGGCGCCGAAGTCCAGGGGTCCCGAGGCGCCCTGCACGTCGATGGAGTGGCCAGCCGCGAACTGGCTCTGGATGTTGGTCCTGGAGCCGGGGCCGATCTCCAGGGGCACGCCGAAGGAGGGGTCGCTGACCTCCAGAAGCCCCCGCGCCGTGTTGATGCCGGAGATGCCGCCCTCGTTGTGCTCGGCCCAGGCGTAGCCGGCCAGGGCCAGCCACGCAGCGTCGTAGGCCTGCGCGGTGAAGGGCAACACCGTCGGGTCCTCGCCGTTGTTCACGGCGCGGTACAGGCTGGTGAAGTTGAGGAAGGCCGGGCCCCGGGGCAGGCCGGGCACGGTGCCCTGCACGTTCGGGAACAGGAGGTCCCGCGCGGCCGCGGTCACGCCGACGTCGTCGTCCAGCAGCGACTCGCTGAAAGCCCCGTCGGGCAGGAAGACCCGCATGTCGTCCAGGGAGCCGATGCCCGCCGCGGAGTTGAAGAAGCGGATGATGTCCGGCGTGTCCGACGACACCACCAGGAGGGCGTCGTGGCCTGCGTTGGCGGCCTCGGTGATCCGCTTGGCCAGGTCCGTAGGCGTGCTGAAGGGGTACTTGAGCGAGGTTCGCCCCGCGCCCTCGTAGCCGGCCGCGAAGGAGTCGGCCAGGCCGTCGCCGTAGGGCCCGGTCTGGGCGAGGATGCCGACGTTGGTGCGGCCGTCGGCCTTCGCCATGTCCGCCAGGAGCGCGCCCTGGAAGGAATCGGGCGGCGCCGTGCGCCAGAGCAGCCCCGGGTCCTCGTGGGTCGCGACCAGGCCGTCGGCGGCGGTGAGTTCGGGGCTGGTGGCCGAGGGGGAGATCAGCAGCGTGCCCCGGGTGCTCCACGCGTTGTAGGCCGCCAGCGCGCGACCCGAGGTCGCGGGCCCGACGATGGCGGACACGCCCCAGATGTCGCTGAGGTAGTTGCCCATGGCCACCGTGCCCGTGTCCGGGTCCAAGCCGTCGTCGAATGCCACGCCGTCCGCGTCCTCATCGGCGCTGCTGCACTCCAGGACGCCCACAGGAGCGCCGTCCAGCCCGCCGCGGTCGTTGACCTGGATGACCGCGAGCCGGGCCGAGCGCACCATGCCGTTGAAGTCGGGGCCGTGCTGGAACACCGTGCCCAGCAGGACGCGGTCGGGCTCCTGGGCCGGGTCGTCCAGGATGCCCTCGGGGTAGGAGTCGCACCGGGGGTTGGCGGCCACCTCCATGCAGTGCCCCGTCTCCTCCTCGCAGCCCCAGCCCCGCCCGAAGGCGTCCCGGCATTGGGGGTCGGCGGTGCAGTCGGCGTACTCCACCTGGATGGCCGAGCAGGCCGGCAGCAGGAGGGGGAGCAGGAACAGGAAGGAGCGCACTCAGAACCTCCCGGCCACGGCGATGCCGCCGGGCGTGGGCACGACGGTGACCGCTCGGGGTGACCCGGTCAGGGCGTCGACGATCATCAGCACCAGCCCGGTGCCGGCGACCGCGCCGCCGGCGATCAGCGCGACGTCGCCAGCCAGGCTCAGGTCGGCTTCCTCCGCCTCCAGCGCCTGCGCGCTCTGCGGGCAGTACAGCGTGCCCCCCGCCTCCCGGCAGGACGCTTCGATGTCCTGGCGACGGCTCAGCGCCGCGCCGTAGAGTCCGCCGCCCGCGCCCGCGCCCGCCAGACCGCCCGCCAGCAGCCCGACGCCCAGGCCCCGCAGCGGTGTGACCGCCGGCGTCGTCGACGTGGTGCTCACGGTGACCAGCGGCGTGGCCGTGGACGCGGACGTGCCCTCCTCCTTCAGGCGGGCGGCTTCCGCCTCCTCCGCCTTTCGACGCTCCGCTTCCTCGACCTCCAGCTCGGCCACCCGGCGCTCGATGTTCTTCATGCGCCGGTCCAACACCTCCCGCTCGTCGGCGCTGGCGAAGGCCCGGTAGCGGTTGAGGGTCTCCAGGGCGGGGCGCCACTGGCCGATGCGCTCCTGGGCGTTGGCGATGTTGAAGAGCAGCAGGGGCTTCTTGCTGATGCGGTAGGCCTCCTGCCAGGCCTGGATCGCGTCCTCGTAGCGGCCCTCCTCGTAGAGCAGGGCGCCGTTGTCGTACAGCTCGCGCGCGCGGCGGTCTTCGTCCGTGCCCTGGGCGAGCACCGGCGTGGCCAGACCGACCAGGAGGAGGACCAGAGACAGCGCCCGATGCATTCTCACTCCGACCAGGGATCCCGCAGGTCGCTGCCCGCGCGTTTGCGGGCGGGCTCCGGGCTCTTCGCCGGCTCCGCCCCCTCGCGCTCCCCGTCCGGCGCATTCTGGCCCGAAGCGGGGGGCTCGGTCGAGTCCCCAGGGGACGACGCTGCCGCCGATGGCGCGCGATTGGGGCTGCGATCGGCGGCAGGGCGCGATCCGCGCGCATTGGTCGCCGCCGCGGGGGCCAAGGATTCTGCCCGCGCGGGCGCCGGGGAGGTCGCCTGGGGGGCGGGCAGGTCGGGGACCGGCAGGTCGGGCACGGGGACGTCGGGGGGGAGCGACCCGTCGGCTCCGTCCGCCGATCCCCGGTCGCCGCCCGGCGAGCTGAACGAGGGCACCTCCGGCTCCTCCCCGCCAGGCTGGGGCTCCGAGGGCGCCAGCACGCTGCGCAGCAGGAAGACCAGCAGGATCAGCAGGCCCAGGGCCGCGGCCCCCAGCAGCGCGGCGAACCACGGCGCCGCCACCAGGGTCTCCGCCTTGGTGGGGGCGGGCTTGCGCTGGACCTTGGAGCGGCGGGGGCGGGAGCTGCTCTCGCCCGACGCAGGGGCCGCCGCTGGGGTCTCCGATGCGGGGGGCGGCGTCGGGTCCTCGCGCCGCGGTCGGGCGCTCAGCAGGGAGCCCGACGAAGAGACCGGCGCGATGGGCGGGTGGTCGCTGGAGGGCTGGCTGCCGGTCCAGCGGAGGGACGCGGTGGCCAGGTCCATGCCCTCGGGCAGCAGCACCCGCCCGAAGGCGTCCAGGGACAGCTCGACAGGGCCCTCGCTCTGGCCGAGCACCTCCAGCTCGATGGCGCGCAGCGCGCGGTTCATCTCGTCCACCGACGCGAAGCGCTCCTCCGCCTTCTTGGCCAGGCAGGTGCGCACCAGCCACTCCAGCGCGTCCGGGACCTGCCCGGGGGCCAGGGTCTCGGAGAAGGGCGGCGGCTCGTCCTCCAGCTGCGCGAGCAGCACCTTGACCGACGTGTCCCGCTGGAAGGGCGCGCGCCCGGTCAGGCACATGTAGAGCAGCACGCCCAGGGAGTAGATGTCCGAGCGCTGGTCGACGGCGTTGGAGCGGATCTGCTCCGGGGACATGTAGTTGGGCGAGCCCAGGAAGAGGCCCGACTTGGTGATGTCCGCCTCCCCCTCGCGGATCAGCTTGACCAGGCCGAAGTCCAGCACCTTGACGAAGTCGGCGGTCTCCCCGTGCTGGGTCAGCAGCACGTTGCTGGGCTTGAGGTCCCGGTGGATGACGCCCTGGGCGTGGGCCTCCGACAGGGATCCGCAGATCTGCCGCGCCACGTGGATCACCCGCAGCGGCGCCAGGGGGGCCTGCTCGTTGATGATCTTGAGCAGCGTCTGCCCCGCGATGAACTCCATCGCGATGTAGAAGGTCTCCTCGTCGGAGTTGCCGTAGTCGAAGACCCGGATCGTGTTCGGGTGCGACAGCTGCGCGCAGGTCGACGCCTCCAGGAAGAACCGCTTCTGGAAGTCCGGGTCCAGCTCCTCGGCGTAGGTGAGGTCCATGACCTTGAGGGCCACGCGCCGCCCCAGGGGCAGCTGCTCGGCCTCGTAGATGCGGCCCATGCCGCCGCGGGCCACCAGCCGCAGGATCTTGAAGCGCCCGTCCAGCGTCTGCCCCACCAGGGCGTCGCTGCGCGGCCGCTTCACGCCGGTGGGGCCCAGGCTGTAGCTGCCGCCGGAGCCCGCGCTGCCGCCGGCGCTGGCCTCGAAGCTGCCCGCGCTGTTGTAGCTGGCGGGTCGCGGAACGGAGCCTCCATACGGGGGCGTCGGCGGGTTGCCGTCGTCCTCGCGCAGCTCGTCGGGGTCGATCACCCCATCCGCTGTCGACTCGTTCCCCATGCGCTCCTTGCGCCCTCCTGGCAGCGACCCACAACGCTAACCCGGATCCGGCCCCAGCGCGACGATCCCCGCGCGCCGCGGCCTCCGCCAACCGGCCCCGGATCGCCCCGTCCGGCCGCCGATCGAGCCCCCCGTCGGCTCCCTCATGCCTCCAGCGTCGCCAACCAGCCCTGCACCTGCCGTGCGGTCGCCTCCCGGTCCCCGCCGTTGTCGATGACGCAGTCGGCGTGCGCCGCCTTCTCTTCCTGGGGCATCTGGCTGTCGATGCGTGCCCTCGCCTCGGCCTCGGTGAGCTCGTCCCGCGCCAGCAGGCGCCGAAGCTGCTCGTCCGGGGGGCACGTGACCACCAGCAGCCCGGCGTAGTTGCGGTAGCTGCCCGACTCCACCATGAGCGCCGCGCTGACCACGATGTGCTCGTGTCCCTGCGCCGCGAAGCCCATCACCTGCTGGGCGATGGCGGCGCCGATGGCGGGGTGGGTGATCGCCTCCAGGGCCTTGCGCGCCTGGGGATCGGAGAAGACGATGCGGCCCAGCGCCGGACGATCGAGGCGGCCCTCGCGGCCGATCACCGACGGGCCGAAGCGCTGCTCGATGGCGACCAGCGCGGGCTGGCCGGGCTCCACGACTTCCCGGGCCACCACGTCGGCGTCGATGACGGGCAGCCCCGCGTCGCGCAGCAGGCGCTCCACTGCGGACTTGCCGCAGGCGATGTTGCCCGTCAGGCCCCAGACCTTCATGGCCGCCCTCCTCTCCACCGTGCCCCCCGGGGGCGGCCGGGATCAGTCGTCGCGGAACTTCTCGATGTATCGGAAGACGGTGCGCGCGTCGACGTCCAGGGCCCGCGCGGTGGCGGCCTTGTTCCAGTCGTGCGCCTCGAGGCAGTCCCGGATGTAGCGCTGCTGGAAGGCCTCCCGTGCGTCGTTGAGGGGCTGCCAGCGCTCTTCGACCGCCGCGCCTTCCTCGAAGCCCAGGTCCTCGGGCGTGAGCATGGGGCCCTCGGCCAGCACCAGGGCCTTCTTCACGCGGTTCTCCATCTGCCGGACGTTGCCGGGCCAGACGTAGACCCGCATGGCCGCCAGGGTCTCCGGCGTGAAGCCCACCGCGTGCCCGGGGTAGAGCTTCGCGTAGCGCCGCATCAGGTGGTTGGCGATGAGCACGATGTCGTCGCCGCGGTCCCGGAGGGCGGGGATGGCGACGTGGATCTCGTTGAGGCGGTAGTACAGGTCCTCGCGGAAGCGGCCGGCGCTGATCTCCTCCTGCAGGTCCTTGTTGGTGGCGGAGACCACCCGGATGTCCACGGCCCGGGGCTTGCCATCGCCCACCCGCTCGATCTCCCGCTCCTGCAGCACGCGCAGCAGCTTGACCTGCAGGTTCATGGGCATCTCCCCGATCTCGTCGAGGAAGAGGGTGCCGCCGTTGGCGTCCTCGAACTTGCCCTGCCTGTCGGACATCGCGCCCGTGAAGGCGCCCTTCTTGTGGCCGAAGAGCTCGCTCTCCAGCAGGTTCTCCGGGATGGCCCCGCAGTTGATGCTGATGAAGGGCC
>CALCXL010000716.1 GCA_937907595.1 uncultured Pseudomonadota bacterium | reverse complement strand
AGGATCACGGCGGGATCAGCCCGTCAACAGCGGAGTGGTGCGATCGCCCTGCCCCTCCCAGCCGCCGACGAAGGCTCCAGGGTACCGATGTGGCACCATGCCCCCGTGTCCCGCCGCCCCCGCGCCGCCCGCTCCCGTGCCCTGGCCCTGTGCCTGGGCCTGCTCGTCGCTGGCGGGATCGCGGAGTCCGGGGCCCGCTGGTGGCACGCCCACCCGCGCCTGCCCGACGCGGGCGAGGAGTCGGCGCCGCGGGGCATGTTCGTGGCCAGCCAGACCATGGGTGTGCAGCTCGCCCCGTCTTTCTCGTACCCCACCGAGCGCTTCTCCACGAACTCCCTCGGGCTGCGCGATCGCGAGCGCTCCACCGACCCGGCGACGGGCCCGCGCGTGGCCCTGCTCGGCGACTCCTTCACCGCCGGGGTGGGCGTGGACGACCGCCACCACAGCGCCGCCCTGCTCGAGGGCGCCCTGGACGGGGTGGAGGTCTGGAACCTGGGCACCCCGCACTTCGGCCTGGAGCAGAGCTGGCATCGCCTGGAGGAAGCCTGGCCGATCGTGAAGCCCGACGTCGTCGTGCTGCAGGTCTTTCCGGGCAACGACCCCTGGGACGACCTGCGCGGGCCCGGCTTCCTCCGGATCGTCGACGGGATGATCGCCTCGGCCGGCTGGGCTCCCTCGGGCTCGCCCCTGGATCCCCTGCGGCCCGACCTCCACCGCCCGCTCTTCGCCCACCACCTGCCCGGCGACGGCCCCCTGTGGCGGCACTCCCACGCCTACCGCGCCGCCCTGGGCGCCCTGTCGGCCCTGCTCGCTCGCTTCGCCGACGACTATCCCTGGGGGCTCGAGCCCTTCGAGTACGAGGCGTTCGGCGCGGTGGCCTGGCTCTACCTGGAGCCCCCGCCCCCGCCCGTGGTCGGGGCCTGGGAGGTCTCCGCAGCGGCCCTGACCCGCCTGCGCGACTTCGTGCAGGGCGAGGGCAGCCGGCTGCTGCTCGTGGCGGTGCCGGCCCGGATCGAGGTCGATGAGTCCGATCTGGACTGGGCGCTGGAGGGCGGCTGGGACTCCGGGTCGCGCACCGGGGGCGGCAGCGTGGACGGTCGGCGCCGCTTCGACCCCGAGCTGCCCCAACGCACCCTGGCCGCCCTGGCCGCGTCGCTCGATCTGCCTCTGCTCGACCTCCGGCCCGCGTTCCGCGAAGCCAACCGGGAGGAGCGCATGCACTACCTGGACGACAGCCACTGGACGGCCGGGGGCCACCGGGAGGCCGCGCGCGCAGCGGGACGGTTTCTGGCCGACCAGGGCGTGTTCTCGCTGCCCCCGGACTTCGATCAGCGCCTGGACGCGGCGGTGCCCGAGGCCTCCTTCGACGTCGAGTTCGAGGGTGGGTTCCGGCCCGAGGACAAGTCCTTCGAGGACGGGGACGGCAGCCAGGTCGGCGGGGTGAGGGGCGACGGCGAGGGCCCCGAGGACACCGCCGGCTCGGAGATCCCCGCGCGCCTGGCCGCCCCCCGGGACCTGATCCCGCTGCTCCCCGAGGCGCCCGAGGGCTGGACCCGATCGGCCCCCACCGCCCGCGTCACCACCCTGCCCTTCCCCCGGGACGACGTGCTGGTGGCGGAGGCGACGGCGACGTACACCGATCCCCAGGGGCGGCCCCACCGGGTGCTGGCCCTGGACGGCGCCGGGCAGCCGGAGATCGATCAGTGGTTCCGCGACCTGGGCCCCCGCGCCCTGCCCGGGCCGGTGCCGCCGGGCATCCTCCCCACCGCGGCCCGGGTCGGCGTCGTGCTGCCCGAGACCGCGCCCGAGCTCGCCGACGGCGTCGACCGCGTCGCCCTGGAGGTGATCGAGGCGCGGCTGCACCCCCGGGGACAGAACCACCCGACCCTGACGATCGAGGACCAGGAGAGCGGTGGAGGCCCCCCGCGCGCTGCCCGCAAGCGCCTGCACGACCCCGCGGTGCTGGCCGCGGCCCTGCCCGACGCCCCGGCCGGCTGGGAGGTGCTGGACACGATGCCCATGTACCGGCCCCACGGCGTTCCGGAGTTCCTGCAGCTGCCCCGGTGGATGGAGGACCTGCTCAACGCCAGCCCCGACGTCGCCGGCCACAACGAGCAGCCCTGGACCGCGCAGATCAAGCGCTGGTACCGCGGCCCCGAGGGCTCCTTCGCCCTGGTGGTGCAGGACACGGGCTTCAACGAGCTGCTGCTGCGCTCCCGCCAGAAGCGCCTGGTGGGGGCCTGGGGACCCAACCCCGGGGCCGAGGACCCCGCGGCGTCGACCGAGGGGGACCCCCGCGTGCGGCGCTGGCAGGGCGCGGGCCTGCGCGGCTTCCGGGCCTGCCGGAGCGAAGCGGGGCTCTGCAAGGTGGTGGTGCCGTTGGTGGACCCCGCCGACCCGAAGGCGCCCCTGGCCCGCTACAACGCGATCCTCATGGGGCCGCCGGGCGCGTCGGACGCCGCCTACGAGGCGCTCATCGCCGCCATCCCCCGCTCCGCCCTGCCCTGATCGTCGGACTCAGCGCGCAAGCGCGCCGGGGTCCAGGCTCACTGCCCGATGGTCCCGAAGGTCTTCGCCAGCCGGGTCAGGCCGTCGGCGCCCAGGGACTCCGGGCCCGACAGCACCAGCACGAAGCGGCCGGCGCGGGCCTGCGCCCACTTGCAGGAGGCCAGCTCCTCGGAGCATCGCGCGGCGTCCTTCTTCAGGCCGTCCCGCAGGTCGGGCAGGTCGTCCCGGGACCAGGCGGTCTCCGGCACCGTCACCGGGGTGGCGGGATCGCCCAGGTCCGTGATCGTCGCCCGCACGACGCCGTCGGGCACCTGCCAGGTGCGGCTGGCCTCCGACAGCATCAGCCGCCGGTCGTTGCGCCGGAAGCCGTGGCCGTCGGCGACCACCGTCCAGCCCTCGGGGGTCTTCGGCAGCGAGGCAGCCAGCTTCGCGGGGGGGGTCAGGGGCGCGAGCGCCGCGGGATCGGGCTGCCGGGTGCTCTCCTTCCAGGGGCCGCGGTCCAGGCCCGTGGAGGCCTCCAGGGCGGCCAGGGGCTTGGGGTCGATGGTGGCCAGGAGCTCGATCAGGTCGCTGCCGTCGCCGCCGTCGCGCTGGGCCATGAGGATGATGCGGCCCGCGCCGCCCACGCCCACCTGCACGTGCTGCCCGGCGCGATCCACCGACGACGCGCGGGTCACGGGGCGGCCGTCGGGCAGCGTCTCCCCGCCCTTCGCCTGCGCGCTCAGCATGTTCACCACCACCGGATCCCAGCCGGTGTCCCGCACTGCGACCGCGACGTTGCCGTGCGTGCCGCCGTAGATGCCCACGGCGCCCACCCAGGAGGCGTCCGTGTCCTCCTGCACTCCCGTCACCCCCTCCTTGCGCTCGAAGCCGCCCAGCTCCTTCGGCAGCAGCGCCTCCAGGTCCGCCGGCGCGGCCGAGTTGCTGAGCAGCTCGGGGTAGAGAAGCTGGGCGGTGTCCGGCTCCAGGGCGTCCAGGGCGCGGCCGAAGGGCGTGATCATGGGCCCGTCGGGCGGGCGGAGCAGGGTCGGGGGCTCCACGGAGACCGCGGGGGCGTCGTCCGGCGGAGGGGGCGGGCCGTCCGAGGGGGCGGGCGCGGAGCTGCAGGCGGTGGCCGCCAGGAGCGGGAGGAGGAGGCGCAGGCTGTGCATGCGCCTACTCTACTCCCGCGCGTGCGCTGGCCAACTCCCAGGCCGGCAGGATGTCGCCGTCCATCGCCCAACGGGTGAATTCGGGGTTGGCGCGGCGGAAGAGCCAGCGGGCCTGCAACTCCAGGGGCCGCGGCGCGTCGGCGGGCACGTCCAGGAGCACGGCGTCGCGGCGCAGCCCGCTCTCCAGCACGCGCAGGTCGGCCACCTCCACCACCTCCCAGATGCGGTGCCGGGGCACGGGGCTGCCGTCGGCGCGGAGCTCGCGCCCTCCCAGCCGGAGGGGATCGCCCAGCACGGCGCCGGCGGCGTCGAGGTCCCCCTGGTGGGCCAGGACCCGCCCCTCGGCGTCGACGAGGCGGAGCTCCAGCCAGACGTCCTGCAGGTCGAAGGGCCCGCTGGGGAACTGGTGGCCGATGGACATGTTGAGCGTGCGCAGGCCGACGCGCAGCTGATCGCCCTGCCACTCCGGAGTGATCTGCAGATCGATGACGCTGCTGGCCGCCGATCGGTGGATGCCCTCCAGGGTCGACGGCGGCGGCACCGGCAGCGGCCAGGCGGGGTCCGCCAGCGGCACCCGGGGGCGCAGGCCTGCGAAGTCCCGGGCCGCCTCCGCGTTGCGCGCGAGCCGGACGCGATCGTCGGGGGAGTCGGCGGTGGCGTAGGCCGGCAGATCCACATCGATGCCCGCCATGCGGTGGGTGTAGGTGGCGGCCTCGTCCTGGGGCAGGTGGCAGGTGCCGCAGCCCAGATCCACGCCGCCGTAGAGGTCGTCGGAGATGAGGCGCGGGTGCTGCAGGACCTGCTCGTGCGGGGCGCCCAGGTCCGGCCCGATCTCCACCCGGTGGCAGACGCTGCAGGGGATGCTGGTCAGGGTGATGGCGTTGGTGACCATCGCCTGGCGGTGCCGGCGCGGGTCCAGGCGGATGCGCTTGCGCTGCGTCTCTCCCTCGCCCGGGTAGGGGCGATCCGCGGCGACGGTGTAGCGGCCGTTGCTCGGCGGCGAGCCGTCCTCGTCGTACTCCACCTCCACCATCCCGTGGCAGACGATGCAGTTGACGCCCTCGCTGCCCGGGGGCGGCGCGCCGTCGGCGTAGTCGGTGAGCACCGCGCCGCTGAGGGCGCGCACCGGGTCGTGGCAGTTGGCGCAGAAGACCGCGGTCTCCGCCCCCTTCGCGGCCACCAGCTCCCCCACGGCGGCGCGGTACAGGGCGTTGTCGGCGGAGAAGCGGTGGGGGGAGCCGGCCCACTCCTCGGTGATCTGGAAGTGGCAGCCGCCCTCCCCGCAGGACAGGGACCCGTCCATGTGCTCGGCCGGCAGGGTGGGCCAGTCCGAGGCCTCGTCGGCGGCCCAGCGGCGCTCCTCGGCGTTGCCGGCGGTGCGCGCGGTGTCGAAGACGTCGAGCACGTCGTCGGGGCGGAAGCCGGCGAAGTGCTCGGCCTCGTAGTGGACCCACCAAAGCGCCGCCGAGCCCGCCATCCACGCGGCGCCCACCCCCATCAGCGCCCCCCTCCACCAGCGGCGGTCGGCCACGCGGCGGATGAAGACGTGCAGCAGGAGCAGGGCGACGGTGCCCGTGCCCGCCACGGAGTGCAGCGTGAGCGCGCCGAAGATGTACTCCCGGGCCTGCAGGTGCAGGACGGCGCCGCTGGCCAGGGCCCAGGCGGTCAGCAGCGTCAGCGCCGTGCCCGACCAGCGCGACGCGGAGCGCTCCCGGGCGCGGGTGGCGATGCCCACAAACGTCAGCAGCGCCGACAGGCCCAGCAGGGCGATGAGCACCAGGCTGCCCAACAGGTCGTCGAAGTTGAGCCCCACCCGGTCCCCGCCCAGGTGGCGGTTCTCCACGCGGTCGCGGATCGCGTCCAGCAGCGACAGCCCCCCGGACAGATCGTCGAACAGCGCCTGCACGACCTCCGCCTGCCGCTCCACAAAGCCCGCGGGGTGGGGGAAGTCCAGGGCGCCCACCACGGGGATGGCGGCCAGCCCGCCCAGGACGATCGCGAGCGCCGCCAGCCAGCCCCGGGAGGCCGTGCGCACCAGGTGCCAGGCCAGCGCCAAGGGACCCAACAGCACCGTCGCCCAGCCCAGCCAGCGGTGCAGGTCGAGCACGGGGAAGTAGCCGGGCAGGTGCACGCGCCACGGCAGCAGCAGCGCGCCGGTGAGGCAGAGGCCGGCGAAGACGTACCAGGCCAGGCGGGCGGGCTTCGGGATCACGGCGACGCCGCCCAGGCTGCGAGGTCCACCCCGCGCACGCCGCAGCGACCGCCCAGGTACAGGCGGTCGCCATCCAGGGCCAAGGTGCGCACCAGGCCGCCGACGGGCAGGGTCCGGGTGCGGCCGTCCAAAGTGGAGGCGCGCAGGCGGCCCGAGAAGGTGCCCGCGGTGTAGAGGGTCTGCCGGACGCCGTCGAAGGCGATGGGC
>CALCXL010000715.1 GCA_937907595.1 uncultured Pseudomonadota bacterium | reverse complement strand
AGGCTCGCACTGTGGAACTCGTGATCCCGGACGGCACCGCCGCCCGCATCGCCCCCGGCACCGCCACCGCCGAGGACCTGGACGTGGCCCTGGCGGACCCCGCCATCGACGCGGTTGTGATCTCCACCCCCGTGCGCACCCACTTCGCCCTGGCCGAAGCCGCGCTGCAGGCCGGCAAGCACGTGCTGGTGGAGAAGCCCCTGGCCATGACCGTGGCCGAGTGCCGCCGCCTGGAGGCCCTGGCGACGGAGCAGCAGCGGGTGCTGATGGTCGGCCACATCTTCCGCTTCAACACCGCGGTCGAGCAGGTCCGGGAGCGCATCCAGCGAGGCGACCTGGGCGACGTGCTCTACGTGCACTCCCGGCGGGTCAACCTCGGCCGGGTCCAGGCCGACGTCAACGCCCTGTGGAGCTACGCGCCCCACGACGTCTCCATCCTCAACTACTGGTTCGACGCGCAGCCGGTGGGCGTGGCTTGTCGCGGCTTCAGCTACGTCAACAAGGGGGTGGAGGACGTCGTCTTCTGCGTGCTCCGCTACCCGAACGGCGTCGGCGCCCACCTGCACCTGGGCTGGCTGGACCCGCGCAAGGTGCGGGAGATGACGGTGGTGGGCAGCCGCCAGATGATCGTGTTCGACGACGTGGATCCCCAGGCCAAGCTCCGCATCTACGACAGCTCGGTCTCGCCCCTGGGCAACGGCTCCCCCGAGAGCTTCGCCGAGTGGCAGGTGGACATCCGCCACGGCGACGTGACCATCCCCCGGGTCCAGTGGGTCGAGCCCCTGCGCACCGAGATGCAGCACTTCCTGGACTGCGTTCGCGCCGGCGCGCCCTGCCGCACCCCCGCCGCCGACGGCACCGCGGTCACGGCCGTCATCGTCGCCGCCCAGGAGAGCCTGCGCCGGGGCGGGGCGGAGGTCCTGCTGGACGAGGTCCTGGCGGGCTGAGCGGGCGGGGGGGCAGGCAGCGCCGCGCCCGTCGGTATCGACCACCGTTCGGTATTCGTTCGCATGCGCCGTTAATGGCGTAAACTACCACCAGCTGCGAAAACGCCTTCGCACCCGGCTGGAGGGCCGAAACCGGGCGATGGGCGATCCATGGCCCGGTTTTTTCTTTGGTGCGAAGTATTTTTCGCGCTGGATTTCAAGCTCCGGAACGCACACTATTAAGGCAGTTCACAATCGTTGAACTCCCTCGGAGTGACCGTGCGCCACATCGCGCTGACCGCCTTGCTGATCACCGCCCTTTCGCTCCCGGCGATCGCGTCGGCCGGGGACTCGGCCGCTCAGCTGTCCGGCACCTGGGTCCTGGCCGAACAGGAAGACACCATCCGCACCCGGATCGACGACGCCATCGAGTCGATCATGGATCAGATGGAGGGGGTCTACGCCGCCTTCCGCTGGGTGGCCCGGCCGCAGCTCCGCAAGTTCGCCAAGGTCTGCGAGCGCTACGAGCTCCGGGTCGACGGCGACCAGTTCACGTGGCGCTGCGACGACGACGGCGCCCAGGAGCGGGTCTTCGGCAAGGGCAGCGCCCCGATCATCGGCGAAGACGGCAACATCTACGACGTCCGCGTGGCCCTCAACGACAGCGCGATCAGCATGACGTCGGACGGCGCCTCGGGCGGCGAGCGCGCGGAGTTCCTGCCCCGGGACGGCTCCACCATGGTCGTCCGCAAGGCCATGTACAGCCCGCACATGCCGGACGAGGTCTCCTGGACCATGCGCTACCGCCGCGTCCAGTAGCCCGTCTGGGGGCGCTGCCCCACCCTGCCGATCGCCGTCCTTCCCGCGAGCCCTTCCAGCGAGGGCGCGATCGCGTTCCGTCAGAGGACCCGGAGGATCACCCCCGCCAGCGCACCACGTCGCCCACCCGGATCGTCCCCGTCTGCACCACGGCCGCGCAGATCCCGCCGTGCCCCAGCATGGCCAGGTAGGCGCCGGGGCCCAGGTTGGTCTCCATGCGGTTGCAGGGGTCGGCGCGCATGGTGCCGCGCAGCACCACGTCGCCGACGGAGAACTCGCCGCGCAGGCAGGCGTCCAGGTTGAGGCCAGAGACCAGCACGTTGCGGCGGAAGTCGGTCCAGGGGACGGCGCGGCCCAGCAGCTTGCCGATGACGTCGATGTGCTCGGCCTGGATCAACGTGACCTGGCGCTTGTCGCGCTCGGCCCCGTGGTCCACCGACGCGTCGCCCAGGGTCCAGGAGTCGGTGAGCTGCACGTCGCCGCGCTTCTGGGGGCGGACCAGGATCGCTTCGACGCGGCCGACCTGCGGTGCGTCGTCGACGTAGTGGCGCAGGCCTTCGGGAAACTCGTGCATGGCGTGGCTCCGGTGGGGCCGCGAGCCTAACGCCCCCACAGCGCGCTGGACAGGGGCTCCATTCACGTCGATCCTCCGCGCGTCATGACGAACCCCACGTACCCCGCCGACGACGTCTGCCCCCCCGAGAACCTGCCCCAGACGGACCTGCTCCGGGTCCTGTCCCCCGAGGGCGAGCTGGTGGGGGACTCGCCGATCCCCGACGAGCAGGTGCTGGAGCTGCACCGCGCCATGGTGCGGCAGCGGCTCATCGACGACCGGATGCTGACCCTGCAGCGCCAGGGGCGCATCGGCTTCTACGGCGCCTGCACGGGCCAGGAGGCCAGCGTCTTCGGCACCACGGCGGCGCTGCAGCCCACGGACTGGATCGTGCCGGCGCTGCGCGAGGCCGGCGCCCTGCTGTACCGCGGGCTGTCGCTGCGCACCTACTTCAACCAGCTGCTGGGCAACGTCGAGGACGTGACCCAGGGCCGCCAGATGCCCTGCCACCCGCCGGGCCACGACTTCCACTACGTCACCATGTCGTCGGTGATCGCCAACCAGATCCCCCAAGCCAACGGCCTGGCCCTGGCCGGCAAGCTCAAGAAGGACGGCCGCGTGACCATGTGCTTCATGGGCGACGGGGCGACGTCGGAGGGCGACTTCCACGTGGGCCTCAACGTGGCGTCGGTGCAGAAGCTGCCCGTGGTCTTCGTCTGCCAGAACAACCAGTGGTCCATCTCCGTGCCCGTGGGTCGCCAGACCGCGTCCCACTCCTTCGCGGTGAAGGCGAAGGGCCACGGCATCCCCTCGATCCGGGTCGACGGCAACGACGTCATGGCCGTGTACACCGCCGCCCGCGCCGCCATCGAGCACGCGCGCTCGGGCCAGGGCCCCTACTTCATCGAGTGCCTGACCTACCGCGTCGGCGCCCACACCACCTCGGACGACCCCACCCGCTACCGGGACGAGGCCGTGACCGAGCGCTGGAAGGCCCTGGATCCCCTCAACCGCACCCGCATCTGGCTGACGGCCCGCGGCCTCTGGTCCGACGAGCAGGAGCAGGCCCAGCGCGACGAGCTGGACACCCTCATCCGCTCCACCTGGAACGAGGTCGAGCAGATCCCCACTCCTCCCCTGCGCTCCATCTTCGAGGACGTCTTCGCGGAGATGACCCCCCAGCTGAAGGAGCAGGCCGACTCCCTGGAGCGCAACTACGCCCTGGGCGAGGAGAAGGGGTGGGAGCGGACGATCGGGCATGGGTAGAGGGGAGACGGGCAGACGCCCCCCAGCACCCCGACGCCCGGTCGCCCCCCCGCACCGCCTTGCTAGACTCCCTTCCTCCCCCGGAGGACCCCATGATCCGATCCCCCCGCTCCCTGTCGCTGCTCCTGCTGGCCCTGCTCCTGCTGCCCGCCTGCGGGTCCGAGCGCAGCGGCTTCGCCGACAACGTCTCCACCGGGGACGACGACGACGACGCGGTCCGTGACGACGACGACACGGGCCCCAGCGACGACGACGACGACTCGGTGATCGGCGATCCCAACTGCCAGTTGACCGTCAACGGCACGGTCTCCGGCGCCACCGACGGCGGCCTGACCTCGCTGTGGTTGGCGGTGTTCCGGGAGGACGAGGTCAACGAGGACGGCTTCCCCCTCGGCGGCACGGGCATCGA
Source organism: uncultured Pseudomonadota bacterium (assembly GCA_937907595.1). Classification (GTDB taxonomy): domain Bacteria; phylum Myxococcota_A; class UBA796; order UBA9615; family UBA9615; genus CALCXL01. The sequence continues at coordinate 2,105 of CALCXL010000715.1, read as the reverse complement.
GCAGCTGCAGGTCCCTGGCGTGCAGCTGCCCCTGGACTTCACCCTCTGCGGGGCCCAGGACGCCAGCGTCGTGCTCGCCTTCCTGCACCCGCCGGATGAGGACCTGTGCCTGCCGGGCAACCTCTTCGCCTCCCGCTTCGTCGGCACCACCACCGAGACCGTGGTCGACGACCAGGACCTGACCTTGGACCGCACGCTGACCGAAGAGGACTGCGTGCGCGACGACGACCCGCCGCCCGAGTAACCCCGGGCGCGATCAGCGCCGCACCACCGCTGTGCGCAGGTCGCCCACGTACCAGTCCATGCAGCTGCTGGTGGTCTCCGTGGAGGCCTCGTAGCCGCCGTGCACCACCGTGAAGTCGCCCACCTCCACCTGGGCGCCGTAGTCCACGGCCACCCCGCTCTGCTCCGCCACGTTCATGCGCAGCTCGTAGCGGGACCACGCGCCGCACTCGTCCGATTCCTGGCAGACCTCCGCCCCACGCACCACCGACACCTCCGTGGGCGTCGTCAACCCGGCCACGTCCCCCGCCTGCGCCACCCAGGCCAGCAGGGCGCCGTCGCGGTCCCACAGGGTCAGGTGCCCCGCGTCCGGGCCGAAGCCGCCGAAGCGGAAGCGGTAGTCCACCGACAGCTCGCCCCCCACCTCTGGCAGCAGCCCCTCGTCGATCCCCGGCGTCGACAGCGCCACGATCCACTCCTGGCCGCCCGAGTCGACCCGCGCCCAGACCACGTCCAGCTCCGAGGGCGGCCGGCGGTCGCCGGGGTGCATCTCCTGGAAGCAGTGGCTCTCCGGCGGCGAGCCGGCCGCCGACTCCACCACGTCCCCCACGAAAGACGCCGTCACCTCCTCCACGCTGCCCGGCGACTCCGCCCAGCCCCCCACCGGGGCGATGCAGGCGGCCACGGGCGGCGGGGCCTCATCGGGACAGACTCCGCCCTGGGTGCAGGCGGGCAGGAACAGCAGCGTGCAGAGCATCAAGCGCATGGCCAAGCGGTACCATGAACCGGTGCATCGGGCGCTCCCCTTCCTGCTGGTCCTGCTGTCCGCGCCCGCCTGGGCCGGCCCCCCCGAGGACGCCGCCGTCGCCGCCGCCACCGCCCTGGACGAGCACTGCGCCAACGACCTGCTGGGCACCAACGTCACCCGCAAGGCCGGGTCCCTCAAGGAGGTGGCGTCCGTCTGGGAGGACGTCAGCGTCGCCTACGACGCCTCCCCCGAGCTCTACCTGCTGTACTGGCGCGGCGCCCTGGCCCAATGCCTCGGCGGCTTCGACGACAACGCCCGCACCGACCTGGAGACCTTCTGGCAGCGCGCAGCCGACGACCCCGCTTTGGTCGATCAGCGGCGGGACGCGGCGCAGCGCTTGCGCCGGCTGGGCGTCAAGGTCAGCGACGACGTGGAGCGCCCCCGCGCCGCCCTCGGCATCGGCGTGGGCATGGTGGCCGCAGGGGGTGCCTTCGGGGCCCTGAGCGGCTGGCAGGCCAGCGAGCTCGTCCAGGCGGAGGCCGACTACACCGCCGGTGGCATGACCACCGCCCAGGTGGACGCCGCCCGCGATCGGGGGGTGACCGCCGCCACCGCCACCAACGCCCTGGGCAGCGCCGCCGTGGGCCTGGCCGTCGCCTCGGTCCCGCTGTTCCTGGTCGACGCCCTGCTCTTCTCCCCGCGCACCCGCGCCCGCACGGCGACCCAGGCCCGCACCCGCCTGGCCCAGCGCAGCCCGCAGGTCCTGCCCCTGCTCGGCGCGTCGCCCGACGGCTCGCTGTCCCTGACCCTGGTGGGTCGCTGGTGATGCTCGCCCCTCCCCGCCGCCCGCGCCCCGCGCCGTCCCTGGCCAGCCTGCTCCCCCTGCTGCTCGCCCTGCTCACAGGCTGCCGCTTCAGCCCCACCCCGCCCGAGGTGCCCTGCGACACCGACGCCAACTGCCCCACCGGCTCCTGGTGCTCCCAGACCCGGGGAAGCGACGGCGGTCCCGGCTGCGTCGAAGGAGAACGCCCCCTCGGCGACGACGACGACACCGGCCCCAACGACGACGACGACTCGGTGGACGACGACGACACCGGCCCCGACGACGACGACACGGCCCCCGACGACGACGACA
>CALCXL010000714.1 GCA_937907595.1 uncultured Pseudomonadota bacterium | reverse complement strand
AAGGAGGCACGCTATCGGACGACTGGCGCTTACACGGATTGCGGGACACCCTCGCTCCAGGACCTCGCTCGAGCCCTCGCCCTGGCCGACGCGCAGGCCCGCGTGCAGCGCCGTCTTCACCACTGCCTGGCCCCAGGGGTCGCCTTGACGGCGCAGGTGCCTCAGGTAGCCCAGGATGCTTACGGCTCGGTACGTGATGGTGCGGCCCAGCGCCTCGGACAGCAGGGCCGCGACGGCGTCGAAGCCCAGGTTCTGGGGCCCCGCCAGCTCCGGCGCCTGGCCCTGCAGGCTGCCCGACGCCAGGGCGTTCGCGGCGACTTCCGCCAGGTCCCGCGCGTCCACAAACGCCGCCCTGTTCCGGGCGCTGGGGCACCCGCACCGGGTGCACATCCTCCGCTTCCTGGTCGCGCAGAACGCCTGCCATGCGGGGGAGATCGCCGAGCAGCTGCCCGTCGCGGCATCCACCGTCAGCCAGCACCTCAAGCAGTTGAAGGAGGCTGGGCTCATCCAGGGCGAGGTCGACGGCCCGCGGCGCTGCTACTGCGTGGACCCCGCGGTGCTGGCCGAGCTCAAGGCGCTGGTAGGGGCGCTGTGACCGGACAAGACAACCCCCTGGGGACGTTCGGCCGCTACCTGTCCCTGTGGATCGGGCTGTGCATCGCCGGTGGGGTCGCCCTGGGCGCGCTGGCTCCGGGCCTCTTCGAGGGCGTCGCGCGCCTGGAGTTCGCGCACGTCAACCTGCTCGTCGCGGCGCTGATCTGGGTGATGATCTACCCGATGATGGTCCAGGTGGATCTGGCTCGGGTCAAGGACGTGGGGCGGCGGCCGGGCGGGCTCGCGCTCACGTTGGTGATCAACTGGCTGGTCAAGCCGTTCACGATGTTCGCCCTGGCCACCCTGTTCTTTCGGGGCGTCTTCGCGGGCCTGGTCACCTCCGAGGAGGCCAGCCAGTACATCGCCGGGATGATCCTGCTGGGGGTCGCGCCCTGCACGGCGATGGTCTTCGTCCGGAGCCAGCTCGCCCGAGGGGACGCGAACTACACGCTGGTGCAGGTCTCCCTGAACGACCTGATCATGGTCTTCGCCTTCGCCCCCATCGCCGGCCTGCTGCTGGGCGTCAGCGACGTGCTGGTCCCCTGGGAGACGCTGGTGCTCTCGGTGGCGCTGTTCGTGGTCGTGCCGCTGGTGGCGGGGGCGTGGACGCGCAAGGTCCTGCTCGCGAGGGGACCCGCGGTGCTGGAGCGGTTCAACGCCCGCCTCAAGCCGGCGTCCATCCTGGGCCTGCTGGCCACGGTCGTGCTGATCTTCGGCCTTCAGGCGCCCACGATCCTGGCCCGCCCCGGCGTGATCGCCTTGATCGCGGTGCCGCTGCTCATCCAGTCCTACGGCATCTTCGCCATCGCCTACGGGCTGGCCTGGGTCTTCCGAATCCGCCACGAGATCGCGGCGCCGGCGGCGATGATCGGCACCTCCAACTTCTTCGAGCTGGCGGTCGCCGTCGCCATCAGCCTGTTCGGCCTCCAGTCCGGCGCGGCCCTGGCCACCGTGGTCGGCGTGCTCATCGAGGTCCCGGTCATGCTCTCGCTCGTGGCCGTCGCCAACCGCAGCCGCGGCGCCTTCGAGGCCCGGGCGAGGGCCTGATCGAGCCCGTCGCGCCGGTCGGGCCCGCCGCGGGAACACCGGGTCACTGCGCGCGGGTCCCCGGCTCCAGGAACTCCAGGACCTGCCGCCCGGTGGCGGTCACGGGCCCCGTGGTCAGCATCGGCGAGGCGTCCAGGGCGTCCGCCTCCATCATGCCCACCACCTGCTGCAGCGTGGCGGCCAGACGCTCCTGCTCGTCGACGGGCAGACGCCGGAGGTTCGCGGCGAGCGTGTCCTGGAGGGGGGACGGGGCCTGCTCGACCAGCCGCCGCCCGGTCGGGGTCGAGCGGATCAGCACCCGACGGCGGTCCTGCTCGTCCCGGCGACGCTCCACCAGCCCCCGCTTGTAGAGGCGGTCGACGATGCCCGTCAGGGTGGCCTGGCTCAGGGAGACCTCCCGGGCCAGGACGGAGGGGGTCGTTGTGCCCAGGGTGTCGATGGCCCGGAGGCAGACCAGCTGCGGCCCCGTGAGCTTGTGCAGGCTGGCGAGTCGACGGCTGTGCAGGTCGACCGCCCGGTTGATGCGGCGGAGGGAGCGGAGCACGTCGTCTTCGATGGATGCGGTCACGGCGGGGCCCTCGTGGCACCGACCCTGCGGCACGGGATCGATCGGTGAACGCCCTGGGTCGGAGCGGCGGCGTGCACGGGATCCTCCCTTGACGGAAACATCGTGTCAATATAGTTTGAGTGCGAAACATCTGCCACCCAACGGGTGCGCGACCGCCTTCAGTCGCCCGAGGGAGGACGATGTACCGGATCCATGGAGCCGCGATGCCCGCCTCGACCGCCGGGTCGGGCGCCGACGCCGCGCCAGACCGGGCGGCGTGAGCATCGCCCCGCCCACCGAAGCAGCGCGGGAGCTGGGCCAGCACCTGGACACCCTGCGCGTTCGCGACGAGCAGCGCGCGGCCCTGCTGCGCCACCACGGCTTCGGCGATCTGGCCGAGGTCTACGACGATGGACGGCAGTGGGCCGAGCAGGCCCGACAGCGCCTCGGGCCCTTGGACGACGCCCCCGCCGCCGAGGCCGCCGACGCGACCCTTGCACAGCAGGACCGGATGCAAGCGCTCACCCGGCTGGTCCGTGCGGACCTGGCCCGCAACCGCCGCCGGACCCGCGACCTGGGCCGCCTGGCCGACCGGGCCGAGGGCGGCGTCCAGACCCAGGCCCTCGCTGCCCAGGCCCAGGTCGCCGAGCAGACCGCGCGCCTGTCGGCCGACCTTCGAAGCCGGCTGAGCCGTTGGTCCCGGGGCGTTCGCTGAGCCGTTGGTCCCGCGGCGTCCGCCGAGCGCCGCCCGAAGCCTCTCCCCTGCCCCTCCACTGCGATCGAACGTGCTGTTCCTGCCGTTCGCGCCCACGCCCGTGACCCCAACGGTCGCACCACCCCCGGAGCCCCCACCTTGCTGATGCTCGGACGCCCGCGACGGCCCCCACCGACCCCCACCCGCCACCGGCACGCCGGCCGACGCGGGCTCATCCTGGGCCTCGTGTTGACCGTCGGGCTCGCGCTGTTGGGGCTGGAGCGGGCCACGCGGCCCGGAGGCGACTATCGGGGGGCGAAGGAAGCGTCGGCCGCGCCGATGGAGGCGCTGACATCACCGGTGGTGGCGCTGCAGGAGCCCACCGGAGGCCTGAGGCGACCGGTGCCGCTGGCCGCGTACGCCGTCCCGATCCTGGGGCGAAACCTGTTCGACTCCAGCCCCCCGGACCCCGGCCCCCCCGAGCCGACGTCCGAGCTGGTCGAGAGCGAGCTCCCGCTGCAGCTCATCGCGACGTCGGTGGCCAGCGATCCCCGCTGGTCGTCGGCCATCGTCACCCCCGAGAAGAAGGCGCCCACCCGCATCGTCTGGCCCGGCAGCTACATCGGCCAGGCCCTGGTGCAAGCCATCAAGGCGCCCTGGCTGGACGCGGCCGGAGTCCACCACCCGGCGCGGCTGATCCTCCTGCACGCCGGCCAGAGGGCCTACGTCGACGAAGCCAACCCGGCCCCGAAGATCCGCAAGAAGCCCATCCGCAAGAACAAGAAGAAGCGAAAGAAGCGCAAGAGGCGGCGACGGCGCAACAAGGGGCGCTGAACCCGAGAATGCGTGATGAGGTCGGGGCTTGAGCGCCCTCACACCCTCAGCCGCTCTGGTTGACCCCACTCCCCAACCCCAGCTCCGTCATGCGCAGGCGGAGCCCGCGGGCTGAGACCTCCAGGCGCTGCGCGGCCCCCTCGACGCCGCCGGCCGCGTCGAGGGCGGCGGTGATCTCGTCCGCCGTCAGGTCCCGCGCCTTGCGCACGCGCGGGCTGACTTCGATCAGCGCGTAGAGGGAGGTCTTGCTGATGCCCAGGGCGCGGGCGGTGGCGGTCGGGCGGAAGCCGTGGGTGCGCAGCGCTGCGAGCAGGGCGTCCTCGTCGATGTCGGCGGGGCGGGCCGAGGGGGTCGACGCGGAATCGACCGTCACGGCCGGGGGGGACGAGGAGGACGGGGAGGCCGATGTCTCGCCCAGCGCGCGCTCCACCGCGGGGGTCAGGCGCAGGCGATCGGCCCCGCGTGAGGCGATCACCAGCTGGCGGGCGACGTTGCGTAGCTGCCGCACGTTCCCCGGCCAGGCCGCGGAGCAGAGGCGGGCCACCAGGGACGAGGGCAGCCAGGCATCGGCGCCCGCCGGGGTCGGATCCAGCCGGTGCGCTTCTCCCACGGCCGCCAGCTCCTCCCGCAGGAACGCGATCAGCAGCAGGGCCACGTCCTCCCGCCGAGCCCGCAGCGGCGGCACCACCAGCTCGAAGCCCGAGAGGCGGTGCAGCAGCGGCAGGCGGAAGCGGCCCGAGGCGATGGCGTCCTCCAATGAGGCGTCCGTCGCCGCGATCACCCGGACGTCGACGTCGATGGGCAGGTCCTGCCCCACCGGCTGGACCTGCCCCGTCTCCAGGGCGCGCAGCAGCATCGCCTGGAGTTCGGGGGGCGCCTCGCCGATCTCGTCCAGGAAGAGCGTGCCGCCGTCGGCCTCTCGGAACAGGCCCGAGCGCGGGCGGTCGGCCCCGGTGAAGGCGCCGCGGCGGTGGCCGAAGAGGGCGGAGGCGGCGGTCGTGGGCGTGAGGGCGGCCATGTTGACGGCGAGGAAGGGTCCGTCCCGGCGGGCGCTGCCGCGGTGGATCGCCGACGCCACCAGCTCCTTGCCCACCCCGGACTCGCCGCGGATCAGGACGGAGACGCCCAGGTCGGCCACCTGGCGGATCTGGCGACGGATCTCCTCGACTCCGTCAGAGATCCCCACCAGGCCGCAGGCCTCGACTTCCCTCGGCCCCTCGGCGACCTGCTGCGCCAGGAGCGTCACTCGCCCACCCAACTCCAGGACCACGCCGACGTCGAGCTCGTCGACCGAGAACGATCGAGCCCCGCTCAAGGGGTTGCCGTCGACCCGCACCTCCGCCCCGGCCAGGTTCGGCTCGATGCGCAGCGCGCCGCGGCTCACGCTGAGCTGGCTGGCCTTGCGGCTGAGGTAGGGATCGTCCAACGGCGCGCCGTCGAAGGCCGGACTTCGCCGCGACAACTCCACCGCCCCGCTCCGCGGCAGCAGGCAGCGGGCGCCCACCCGCCGGGGGTCGGGGTGCGCCAACACGGTGAGCACGATCCGCGCGCTCGGCCCCGACGAGGCGGGGGCGGCGCCGGGCTGCAGGGTGGTCTGGTCGTCGGCCATCGGCGCAGGCTACCTCTGCCCCAGCAGGGAGACCCAGGTGCGAAGCCATCGCTTCGGATCGGCCATGCCCAGCGCGCCGAGCGCCTCGTAGGCCGCCGCCATGTCCTCAGGCCCACCGAAGTAGTGGGCGCGCAGGCAGCCAAGACAGCCGGACTGCAGCCCGGACTGCGAGACCGAGGTCGCCCCCTCCGCCCGCTCCAGCAGGCCCAACGCCTCCGCCCGCTTGCCCGTCCCCGCGAGGACCCCCACCCCGATCAGCGCGGCGTAGAACTCGCTGTTGTCGCCCCACGACGCCAGCTGCCTGCCCGCGCGAGTGGCCATGCGCAGCAGCCGCGCCCGCTCCCTGGGCGGGGCCTGGTCGGCAGCCGCAATGCACGCCGTCGCCAGGAGTTGTCGGTAGAGGGCCACGTTGGAGCCGCTGCGCAGCGCCCCGCTCTTGCGGATCTCCGCGCGGTGGCTGAGCAGCAGGTCCAGGGCTTCCCTGCCGCGCCCCTGGTAGAGCCGGACCTGGACCCGGGAGAGCAGGCCGTAGACCTGCATCAACCCGAACGTGCCCTCCGGCTGCCCCAGCAGGGCCAGGCACTCGTCGATGCCCCGCTCGCAGCGCTCGGGCTCGCCCGCCAGCAGCAAGGGCTGGAAGAAGATGCCGATGCGCGCATGCACCTCCAGCCCGACGTCGCCCCGGGAGCGGGCGTCCACCACCACGGCCGAGTACAGCTCCAGGCCCTCGCGGATCCGCCCGGCGGAGAAGGCGAGCCCGGCCAGGAACATCCGACCCCACGCGGTCAGCGCCGTGCTCCCGCGCACGTGCTGCTCGTTCATCTCAACCGCGCGAGTGAAGGACTGCCCGGCCGCCGCCCAGTGCCCCAGCTGCACCAGGGAGACGCCGCGGTACATGCACGCAAAGGACAGCCCCTCGCTGTCGCCCAGACGCACCGCGAGCGCCTCGGCGGCGGCGAAGGCGGCCTCGGACTGCTTGCGGCCCCCGGGCTCGAGCTGGCAGATGAACGTCTCCGCCGCCAGGGCCAGGACCTGCTGCCGGGGGAGGCCGTGGCTGAGCGCCGCGAGGACGCCGCGGGTCATCAGGTGGAACGCCAGGAACTGGTCGGTGATGATGGCGCCGAAGCCGCCGAACAGCAGCAGATCGATGCGCTCGCGCACGACGGCGGGGACCTCGGCCTCGCTCCGTTCTCGCCGTCGGATCCCGCGCAGGCGCGTCGCGACCCGGAGCATGAGGCCCCACAGGATCTGCGGCAGGGGCGAGCGGGGAAGGCGCATGCCGAGCTCGTCCGCCACCTCGAAGAGCAGGTCCCGGCCCCGGTAGTAGGCCCCGAACCACATGTAGAGCTGCGATGCCTCGGCCCGGTGCCTCCACCGAACGGGCCCCTGCGTCAGCTCCGCGGCTTGCTCGTACACCCCCGCCGCCTCCCCGCCCCGCCCGGCGTGCTTGAGCGCCTCCGCCAGCCGCTCCAGCAGCACGAGTCGGGCCTCCTCGGTCCGCGCCTCCAACTCCAGCAGGAGGCGCACCATCGCCGCAGCCCGGTCGAAGGCCCAGCTCTGCTCCGCCTGCTCGACGGCCAGCCGCGCCTGCCGGGCCGCATCGCCCCGACGCTCGCCCAGCAGGTAGTGCTCGGTCAGGAGCTCGGCGTCGCCCTCGCCCGCCTCCTCCAGGACCTGCCCGATCCGGCCGTGCAGGGCCCGCCTCTGCCCACTCTCCAGCCCCGGGTGTGACGCAAACCCGTTGGTCATGATCGACGGCTGAGGATCGATAGACGG
>CALCXL010000713.1 GCA_937907595.1 uncultured Pseudomonadota bacterium | reverse complement strand
GGTCGGGGGCGCGGTGCGCGATCGCCTGCACCGGGGGCGCTGGTCCGAGGGGCCGGACCTGGACGTGGTGGTGGAGGGCGACGCGGTGGCCGTGGCCCGCCGCCTGCCGGGCGAGGTCGTCGTGCACCCCGACTTCGGCACCGCGACCTGGACCGCGCCCCAGGGCCTGGTCGACCTGGTGACGGCCCGCCGGGAGTCCTACCCGAGCCCCGGCGCCCTGCCAGTCGTGGAGCCCGCCGATCTCGCCGCCGACCTGGCCCGCCGCGACTTCACCGTCAACGCCATCGCCCTGCGGCTGTGGCCGGAGCCCGCGGGTCTGCTGACCGATCCGCTGGGCGGCGCCGAGGACCTGAAGGCCGGCCTGCTGCGCGCCCACCACCCCCGCTCCTTCGCCGACGACCCCACCCGCCTGCTCCGCGCCGCCCGCTACGGCACCCGCTTGGGCCTGCGGTTGGAGGAGGCGACGGCGAGCTGGGCCCGGAGCGCCGACGTGGACTCGGTGGCAGGCGAGCGCTGGCTGGCCGAGTGGCGGCTGCTCCTGACCGAGCCCGATCCCCAGGCCGCCCTGGGCTGGCTGTGCGGGGCCGGCTGGACCGCGCCGCTGGGTCTGCTGTCCGACCCTCCGCCCCTGGTGCTCCTGGACGCGCTGGAGGACGGCTGGCTGGGCTCCCTGGCCCTCGTGGGCGGTCCGCGGCCTCTCCACCTTCCCGCGTGGCTGCAGGCCCGCTACGACGCGCTGCGGGCCCCTGGACCGGACCTGGGTGTCGACGACCTGGCCCTGGAGGCCTCCGTGGCCGCGATGAGCGCGCTCCGTCGCCGCGTCCTGGCGCTCCGGCAGCCCGCCCTGGCCGACGCGCTGGCCCGGGGTGAGGCCCTGGCCGCCGAGCCGCCGCTGCTCCGGGGCCGCGACTTGATCGCGGTCGGCATGGCCCCCGGTCCGGCGGTCGGCGAGGCCCTGCGTCGGCTGCGTCGAGCCCAGCGCCTGGAGGGCCTGCAGGATCGGGAGGCCGCGCTCACCCTCCTGCGGGCCGAGGGCCTGTTCGACGGAGCCTGACAGGCTCGACGGAACCGAGGGTCGGCGGCTGCGGACGACGATCCCCTCGCGCTGGCCCGCCGCCTGATCGCTCGCGTGGTTCACCACGCCACGCTCCAGACCGCGAAGCACCGCTCGGTCTCCCCGCCCTCGCTGCGCCGTCCTGTTCCCGTCGAACCTGTGAATCCTGCCCCCCGGGCGCTATACAACCCCGCGCGCTGGAGTCCTGATGCTCGATCCCCTGCAGATGGCCGAGACGATCCTGACCGCCATGCCGGTCTTCGTCTTCAGTCTGGTCTTTCACGAGTACGCCCACGCCCTGACCGCGGTGCGGCTGGGCCACGGCGTGGTCGACTACGAGGAGCGGCTGACGCTGAACCCCATGGCCCACCTGGACCCCATGGGATCGATCATCTTCCCGATGATCGGCCTGCTCATGGGCGGCTTCATCTTCGGCTGGGCCAAGCCGGTGCAGTGGCAGCCCCGCAGCACGCGGCACTTCTGGCGCGACTCCATGCTCGTCAGCATCGCCGGCCCCCTCAGCAACGTGCTGCTCATGCTCGTCTTCGCCCTGCTCGTCCGCGCGAGCATCGGCTCGGGCCTGCTCCTGAGTCTGGGGCCCCTGGGCGATCCGATCTTCAAGATGCTGCGCTTCGGCGTGTTCATCAACGCCCTGCTGGCCGTGTTCAACATGATCCCGCTGCCCCCCCTCGACGGCAGCAAGGTGCTGGCCTACTTCCTCAAGCCCGAGACCGCCTGGCGCCTGCTGGCCATCAACCCCGGCATGTCCATGATGCTGGTGCTGGCGCTGGTGTTCATGGGCATCCTCTCGACCCCCATCTCCCTGCTGACCGGCCTGGCCTGGGGCCTCGCGGGCATCGGCTGATCCCGCCCTGTGCTGACGCCCTTCCTCCGCCTGCCGCTCTTCGAGGGGCCCCTCGACCTGCTGCTGCACCTCTGCCGCCGGCACGAGCTGTCCGTGGCGGAGATGCCCCTGGCGGAGGTCACCGAGCAGTTCCTGGCCTACCTGGAGGTGCTGGAGGAGCTGGAGATCGAGGTGGCGGGTGAGTTCCTTGAGATGGCGTCGCTGCTCTGCCTGATCAAGTCGCGGGAGATCCTGCCCGCCGCCGATCTGCCGCCGGAGCTGGTGCCCGAGGACGCCGTGGAGGACCCGCGGGCCGAGCTCGTCGCCCGCCTGCTCGAGTACAAGCGCTACCGGGAGGCGGCGAAGGAGCTGAACGCCCGCCCGCGCCTGCACCGGGACTTCTTCGTGCGCCGCCAGGAGCCCCTGGAGGCGGCGGGCCTGGACCGCCTGGACGCGCCCCTGGACGTCGACATGACCGATCTCCTGGGCGCCCTGCGCGACCTGCTGGAGCGCCGGCGCACGGCCGAGCCGAGCCACGACGTCGGGGGGACCGGGCACGTTCGCCTGGAGGATCGCATGACGACGATCCTGGCGATGCTCGAGCGCGGTGAGGCCGTGTTCGACTCGCTCTTCGACGCCGATCGCAGCCGCGCGATGGTCGTGGCCACCTTCCTGGCGGTGCTCGAGCTGGGTCGCCGCGGCCTGGCGGTGCTCGTGCAGGAGGGCCACCTGCGCCCGCTGCTGCTCCGTCCGCTCTTCACCGGCGTCCCCCCCGCCGTGGAGGGCGCGCGTGCCTGAGCCCCTCTCCAGCGACGCCCTGCTGGCCCAGGTCGAGGCCCTGCTCTTCGCGGCGGATCGCCCGATCACGCCGGGCGAGCTGCTGCGCGTGCTGCCCGAACCGCAGCCCGAGCGCGACGACGTGCTGGCGGCCATCGACGCCCTGCTGCTGCGCCACGGGGAGGCGGGCGACCGCGGCTTCCTGCTGGTGGAGGTGGAGGAGCGCTTCCAGTTCCGCACCACGTCGGCCACGGCGGAGGCGGTGGGGCGGCTGTCGGGCCTGCGCCCGGTCAAGCTGAGCCGCGCGGCCCTGGAGGCCCTGGCCATCGTCGCCTACAAGCAGCCGGTGACCCGCGGCGAGGTCGAGCGGGTGCGCGGCGTGGACAGCGGCGGCGTTCTGCGCGCCCTCATCCAGCGCCGGCTCCTGCGGGTGGCCGGTCGCCGCGACGAGCCCGGGCGCCCCATCGTCTACGGCACCACCCAGGACTTCCTGGACACCTTCGGTCTGGGCGCCCTGGACGGCCTGCCCAGCCTGCGGGAGTTCACGCAGCTGGGCGACGAGGACATCGAAGCGGTCGCGGATCTGCTCGTTGCCCCCGACGACTTGAAGAAGCAGGTCACCTTCGACGAGTATGCGGCCCGCGTGGCTCGCGACGAGGTCGACGCACGGGTCGACGAACGCCTGGCCGAGCGCCGGCCCCCCGACCCCCCATCCCCCCCGGAGTCCACGCCATGAGCAGCGAACACCTGGTCAAGATCCTCGCCGAGCGGGGGGTCGCCTC
>CALCXL010000712.1 GCA_937907595.1 uncultured Pseudomonadota bacterium | reverse complement strand
TGCACGCGATTCCACCAGTCCACCTCCACGATGCGGTCCGGCGGCACCCCCCAGGCCTCCAGGTGCGCGCCCACGCCCAGCGGCGCCACGAAGGTGGTGTCCCAGCCCGCGATCGCCTGGATCGTCTCCGTCTGCAGGTGGTCGTAGTGGTCGTGGGAGATGAGGACGGCGTCGACGGGAGGGAGCTGGTCCAGGGGGATGGGCGGCGGGTACCAGGTCGCCGGCCCCGCCCAGGTGAAGGGGGAGGCGCGGCCGCCGAAGATGGGGTCGGTGAGCACGGTGACGCCGTCGATCTCGATGATCTGGGTGCTGTGCCCCAGCCAGGTGATGCGGAGCCCGGAGTCGGGCGGCTGGGCGAAGCGCGAGCGATCGCCGGGGACGACGGGCAGCGGCTCGGTGGGGTTGGCGACGGGGCTGGGGTGCAGCATCGACCGGAGGGAGCCCGCGATGTCGTTCCACAGGGGCTGGGGGTTGACGAAGACCCGCCCTCCCCACTGCGGGGACGCCTCCATGCGCACCCGGCGCTCGCCGGTGGGGCGGCCTCCGAAGGCGGTCCAGGCATCTGCGATCAGCAGGAGCGACGCCAGCAGGCCCAGCCCGGCCAGGGCGGCGAGGGAGCGCAGGAGCAGGCGACGGCGGGGGGAGCGGGACAGGGCGGGCCTCCGGGCGAGGGGGCTGTTTAGCAGCCGGCGCGCGAAGAGGGCGCAGGGGGCTTGCGGCAGCTGCGGCCGGGGGAGGGCGAGGGGGCGATGGGGGTAGACTCGGCCGGTCCGGGCGGCGACGGGTCGCTGTCCGACCGAGGGAGCCCATGGCCCGCGATCCCCTGGAGACCGTTCGCAAGCTGCTGGCGCTGGCGAAGTCGAACAACGTGCACGAGGCCGCGTCTGCCGCCGCGCGGGCCCAGGCGATCGTGGAGCGCTACCGCCTGGAGGATCTGCTGGAGGCCGACGAGGAGGCCGCCTCCCAGCCCATCGACGACGAGGTGCTGGAGTCCGCGAGGCGTCCGCGCCGCTGGAAGACGGTGCTGGCCGCGGCCCTGGCTGACGTCAACGGCTGCCTGGTGGCGACGCGGGAGTCGGGGCGGGAGACGGAGATCGTGCTGGCCGGGCGGGCGGCGGACCGCGCGGCGGTGAGGTCGCTGTGGGACTGGCTCGTGCCCCGGGTGGAGTGGCTGTCGGCGACGCACGGGGCCGGGCGGGACAAGCGCTGGCACGACGACTTCCGCATCGGCGCGGTGGAGACGATCCGGGCCCGCCTGCACGCTTGCCGGGACGAGGAGCAGGCGGCGGTGGAGCCCGCGGCGCTGGTGCGGATCGAGCCCGCGCTGGTGGCCCGGCAGGCGGCGATCGACCGCTACGCGAAGGAGCGGCTGCGCACGCGGCCGGGCCGGCGGTTGATGGTGGGGGAGCAGGCCTGGACCGCCGGTCGCGCCGCGGGGCAGGCCCTGAAGCTGGGCGGGGAGGAGGGGTAGGAGGGCGTTCGGGGATGGACGCGACCACGCCGACGCCGCCCCCGTGCCATAAGGCCCCCATGCCGAACTTCGACAGCCTCCCCCTGCGCCCCGAACTCCTGCTGGGCGTGGAGCGCCTCGGCTGGACCGAGCTGACCGACATCCAGGCCCAGGCCCTGCCCGCGGCCCTGGCGGGGCAGGACCTCATCGGCCACGCGCGCACCGGCAGCGGCAAGACGGCGGTGTTCGGCCTGGCCGCGCTGCAGGGCCTGGACCTGCGGCTGCGTCGGCCCCAGGCCCTGGTCGTCTGCCCCACGCGGGAGCTTGCGGCCCAGGTGGTGGCGGCGCTGCGGGCGATGGCGGCGGGGCTGGACGGTGTGCGCGTGCTGGCCGTCACGGGAGGCAGCCCGTCGCGGGACCAGCGGGACGCGCTGCAGGCGGGCGCGCACGTCGTCGTGGGCACCCCTGGTCGGCTCCTGCAGCAGGTGGAGTTGGGGCGCCTGGACCCGTCGTCGCTGCGCCTGCTGGTGCTGGACGAGGCCGATCGGCTCCTGGACATGGGGTTCCTGGAGCAGGTGCAGGCCCTGATCGACCTCCTGCCCACCGATCGCCAGACGCTGTTCTTCTCCGCGACGTGGCCGGCGGCGATGGAGCAGCTGAGCGGCCGGGTGCAGCGCGACCCCTCGCTGTTGGGGGCGGCGGATCTGGTGGACGGCGCGATGCTGCAGCAGCAGGCCCTCCTCTGCGCCTGGGAGGAGCGCGACGACGTCCTGGTGGCGGTGCTGGCGGCGCGGGAGCCCGGGCCCACGGTGGTGTTCTGCGAGACGAGGGCCCAGTGCAAGCAGGTGGCGGGGCGCTTGCGCAGCCTGGGAGCGGCGGCCCTGGCCCTGCACGGCGAGCTCTCCCAGTCCGATCGTGACGAGGTCCTGATCCGCTTCCGCAACGGCACCGCGCGCGTCCTGGTGGCCACCAACGTGGCGGCCCGGGGGCTGGACGTCGACGATGTGGCGCTCGTCGTCTGCTACGAGCTCAGCGACGACCCCGATCTGCATATCCACCGCGTGGGCCGCACGGCGCGGGCCGAAGCGCAGGGGGAGGCCGTGGCCCTGGTGGCCGGAGGGGGCAAGGAGCTCCGCCGCCTGGAGGCGGTCGACGAGCGGCTGGGCGTGGCCATGCCCCGCTCCTCCTGGGAGCCGCAGCCTCCAACCCGCCTGGAGCGATGGGCGTCGGACTGGCGCACGCTGGTGGTGATCGGCGGCCGGGGCGACAAGCTGCGAGCCGGCGACCTGCTGGGGGCCCTCACCCGCGGCGTGGGGCTGGAGGGCAGCGACGTGGGCGACATCGCCCTCACCGATCGGCGCACCTGGGTGGCGGTGCGCGCGGCCGTGGTGGATCAAGCCTGGGAGGGGCTGAACGCGATCCGCATCAAGAAGAAGCGCTACCGCGTGCACCGGGTGGCATAGTCCGCGACATCCAGGAGTGCGTCGATGCCCGACCCTGCCCCGCTCCCTCCCGAACCCCGTCGCCGGCCGCTCTTTCCGGGGCTGATCCTCGCGGCGTTCCTGACCCCCGCCTGCGCTCCCATGGAGCCGGCCCCCGCGCCCGTGGATCCGACCGACGTCGCGGCCCCCCCCGGAGAGGCGGTCCCCCCGGCCCCCTCGCCGTCCCCCCCGTCGCTGCCCCGGGCCGCCGCCGCCGACGAGCTCCGCACCATCGTCCTGGTCACCGTCGACACCTGGCGCGCCGACCGGCTGGGCCTCTACGGCGCGCGCCGGCCCACGAGCCCCCGCCTGGAGGAGATCGCGGCCGACTCCCTCGTCTTCGACCGGGCCTACGCGCCGTCGTCCTGGACCTGGCCGAGCGTGGCGGCCCTGGTCTCGGGCGTCCCGGCCCGCAGCCTGGGCGTCGTCGGCGTCGAGTCGGGCCTCTGCGAGGAGGCGACGACCCTGGCGGAGTGGCTGCGCGGGGCGGGCTGGGCGACCGGCTTCGCGGGGATCAACGAGTTCTT
>CALCXL010000711.1 GCA_937907595.1 uncultured Pseudomonadota bacterium | reverse complement strand
TCGTCGTCGTCGGCGCTGTCGTCGTCGTCCACCGGCGGGCAGGCCTCGTCCAGGCCGTCGCAGTCCTGATCGATGCCGTCGTCGCAGACCTCGTCCAGCAGGGGCCCCACCGAGGGGTCCGTCGGCTCGCAGTCGCCGCCACACTCCGTGGTGCCGTCGCCGTCGATGTCGCCCTCGAACAGGATCTCCGAGAAGGCCACCGCCACCAGGGCTCCGCCGGCGTCGAAGCCGTCGGCCCGGATCGAGTAGGTCCCTGCCGTGCTCAGCTGCACCGTGCCGCTCCAGCTGCCGCTCGTCGCGTCGATGTCCTCGGCGTTCAACACGCCGTTGGCGTACAGGTTGACCGTGGTCAGGCCCTGGGCGCTGCCCGAGATCTGGATGGCGGACTCGCCGTAGCAGGGGGTGGGCGCCGGGCCGGTGATGTCCAGGCCCACGGCGGCCAGGTCCAGCACCAGGACCGTGCCGTCGTTCACGGACAGCACGACCTCGCTGTAGCCGTCGGCGTCGCTGTCTGCCGCGCCGATGTTGACCACGCCGGCCGGGACCTGCACGGCCCAGCGGATCGACGGGGCGCCCACCTCGGCCGGGTTGAGGTCCAGGGCGTAGACCCAGCCTCTGCGGGTGCCGATCACCGCCTCCTCGTAGCCGTCGTCGTCCACGTCCAGGACCACCAGCGACGTGGGCACGTCCACCACGGCCGGCTCGGAGGCCAGCAGGATCCCGCCGTCCATCCAGGTGGGGTAGCCCGCGATCATCGCCCCGGTGGCGCCGGACCGGGCCGTCAGGGAGCCGTCGCCGTTGAGGTACAGCACGTCCATGCCGGGCGCGCCGTCCAGGGCGGAGAAGGAGAGCAAGTCCGGGGTGCCGGTGATGGGCCCCATGTCCACGGTGCCCCAGAGCGGGGCCGGGGTGCCCGAGGCCATCGTGAGCGCCTCGCCGTCGTTGATGCCCGCGGCGCTGAGCGCGGTGAACAGGTCGGCCAGGCCGTCGCCGTCCAGGTCCGCCCAGGCGCCGAGGTAGCCGTAGATCTGCAGGTCCTGCCAGCTCAACGGGGCGGCGTGCCCCTGGGAGAGGACCTCCAGCCGGGATCGGCCCATGAACAGGATGTCGTCGATCCCGTCGGTGCCTGCCAGCCCGGCGGCGTCGACCACGTCCGCAGGCCGGAACGCCGTCTGGGTGGCCGCGGGTCCCGAGGGCTCCAGGGTGTCGAGCAGCGCGCCCGAGTCGCCGTCCAGCAGGAACACATGAACAAGCCCGTCGCGGGTGCCTCCGAAGGCGACGTCGCGCGCGCCCGCCCCGTTGAAGTTGCCCGGCGCCCAGTGGATGGAGCCGCCGCCGAGGGCGCCTTCCAGCCCCACCACGCTCTCGGAGAGCAGCTCCCACTGCAGGGCGAAGGTGCCCGTGGAGTCGTCCCACTCATGCCGGCGGATGCGCAGCTGGTCCGCGTCTTCGATCCCGGGGTTGGCGAAGGACAGCACGTCCATGGCGCCGTCGGCGTCCAGGTCCTGGGAGAAGGCCACGTCGCCGCCGAACTCGAAGGACTGCGGCGCGCCGTCGTCCCACATCGCCACCCGCTCCACGGTGGTGACCGCGGGGCCCGAGGGCGTGGCCAGGAAGGACCGCCAGACCGGCCCGCCCTGCGGTGGTACCTCCACCGGCACGCTGGTCGCGCCCAGGCTGGCGTCGAAGCTCTGGACCAGGGTGTCCTCCAGCACCATCAGCCCCTCGTCGGCGGTCCCGTCCAGGAGGTAGCCGTCGGGCAGGGCCACCGACGCGAGCAGGGTCAGGCCCCCCGCTCCGTCGGGCTCCACCAGCTGCGGTCCCGTGGGCCCGTAGAGCACCAGCTCCCGCTCCGGATCGCCGTCCGCCTGGACCAGGGCCAACTTCGGGATGGGGAGCCCCACGCCGGTCAGCAGGCTCAGTTCGGCGCCCAGGCTCGCCGCGGCGTCCGTCCACACCGTGGTGCCGGTGCAGGTGGGGGTGCAGGTCAGCTGCAGGCCCGAGGCGCCCGGTCCGAACTCCCAGGCGGTCACCGGGGACGTGATGATCTCCGGGGTGCCGTCGCCGTCCAGGTCCTCGACCCCCCAGGCGAACGCGCCGGGGAGCGTCAAGAGCACATCGCCCCCGGGGCCGTCGTAGACCACCACGCCCACGTCGCCGACCAGGTCCAGCCCGTCGTCGGCCGGCGCACCGGTGCGGTCGACCTCGCCGGTGCCGTTGTTCGCGAAGTTGACGACCACGTCCAGGTCGCCGTCGCCGTCCAGGTCCACCGGCGGCGTGCTCATGGGCGCGATCTGGACCTGGGGGACCTGGGCGGTGTGGTCCCACAGCCAGATGCGGGCCGCGTCGCCGTCGATCACGCCGGCCGGGAAGCCGAACTCGAAGTCCATCAGCGCGACCGCCTTGGCGTGGGGCGGGAGGGAGACCGCCTCCACCATCTCGTCGTCGCCGTCGCCGTCCACGTCCACGACCATGCCCGTGGGGAACAGGCCGTTGGGGTACAGGAAGTCGGTGCTTCCCTGGTCGCAGAAGCAGAGGGCGCCGGTCTGGGGGTCGCAGGTGGCGCCGCTGTCCAGCGGGTCGCAGCTCATCCAGGCGGTCATGTAGTAGCCCTGCTGCAGGACGATGCCGGTCTCCCCGTTCGGGAAGAGGATGCCCGCGCGGGGCGGGGTGAAGTTGTTGTAGCCGGGGTAGGTCAGCTCCACGAGGGAGTAGCTGCCGTAGCCGAGATCGAAGGACGCCACCCACAGCCGGTCGATGTTGGAGGTGCGGGCGCCGAAGACGATCTCCGCGGCCCCGTCGCCGTCGAAGTCGAACAGCGTCGTCTCGTCGGCGTTCACCCCGGTGCGGTCGAACAGGTCCGTGACCGACCCGATCAGACCGCCGGACACCAGGTCGATGACGTACAGGCCCCCGCCCACGCCCGACGCGGTGGTCAGGACCTCCGAGGCGTTGCCGTCCCCGTCGAAGTCACCGACCCCCACCAGCTGGTCGATGCCGACGACCGGGGAGGTCCACAGGAAGCCTTCGATCTCGGGGTCGAAGAGGCCCAGCGAGCCGCGGAAGGGCATCAGCACCTCCACGTCGCCGTCCGCGTCAGCGTCCAGGTAGATGCGCTGGCTCGGGATCTCGCGGAGCTCCGACTCGAGGATGAGGCTGATGCCGGGAGGGTCCGGAAGGTCCGCGGGCACCGCCTGGCGGTTGCTGGATTCGACGTCCCCGCGCCGGAAACCCCAATCGGCCAGAGCCGGCAAGGCCGCCAGCAACCCGAGCGTCCCGACCACCGCCGCAATGCGGCCTGCAATTGACTGATTCACGTCCACCCCGTCCGGTCTTGAGTTGAGGAGAGAGTAGGCGCGTTCCCGGGCAGTGGCCAGCGGATCGAGGCCCGCTCGCCGACCCCGCGGGGTCCGGCAGCGCGTCGGCCGGCCCTTCCCTCTACAATCCGCGCCGCCGGC
Organism: uncultured Pseudomonadota bacterium; assembly: GCA_937907595.1. Lineage (GTDB taxonomy): Bacteria > Myxococcota_A > UBA796 > UBA9615 > UBA9615 > CALCXL01. The sequence goes on along the minus strand of CALCXL010000711.1, from coordinate 9,951 downwards.
CCCATGAGCACGCAGAACCCAGTCCTGAAGCTCTTCCGCGCCGCCGGGGCGTACACGGTCGCCAACGCCTTCAACGCGCTGGTGCCCTTCCTGCTCCTGCCGCTGATCACGGCCGCCGTCACCGCCGACGACTACGGGGTGTACGGGGTCTACATCTCGGCCGTGAACATGCTGGTGCCCTTCGCGGCGCTGACCATCGAGCGGTCCACCTCGAGGGCCTTCGTCGATCCCAAGATCGACATCGCGCGCTACGTGACCAGCGCCATCGTGCTCATCAGCATGACGACCACCATCGTCCTGCTCCTGGTGCTGCTCACCCGCCGGCCGGTGGGCGAGTTCATCGGCTTCCCTGCGATGTGGCTGCCGGTGGCGGTGCTCGGCGGGTTCTTCCGGACTCACCTGACCGTCCTGCTGGCCATGCTTCAAATGAAGAATTGGCCCCTGGCCTTCGGCGCGATGCGGATCTCGGAGTCGGGGATCACGGGTGGGCTCACCCTCGCGCTGGTGATGGTCTGGGGCCTGGGCTGGCGCGGGCTGCTGCTGGGCCACGTGGTGAGCCTGGCGCTGTTCTACCCGATCGCCCTGACGTTCCTGCGGAAGCTGAAGCTGCTCGGCTGGCCGCCGAAGCGGGCCTACGCGCACGACGCCTTTCGGTTCGGGGTGCCGCTGATCCCGCACATCATCGCCACCGTGTTCATCGGAATGAGCGACCGGGTGATGCTGGCCAAGATGGTCGACTTCGCCGACGCCGGGGTCTACACGACGGCGTTCCAGGTGGGCCTGGCGATCTTCCTGGTGATCACGTCGGTGGACAAGGCCTTCATGCCCTGGCTGTTCGCGCAGCTGGCGGACGAGGCCAACGCGAAGAAGCGCACGATCGTCGTCGGCACCTACCTGTACTTCGCCTTCCTGCTCTGCCTGGTGGGCGTGAGCTACCTCCTGGGGCCCCCCTTCGTGGCGGTGTACCTGGGCGACGACTTCCAGCGGGCCGGGGAGCTGCTTCCCTGGCTGGTGCTCGCGTTCGCGTTCCACGGCATGCAGGTGACGATGGTCAACTACGTGTACTTCTCGAAGCGCACGGGCCTGCTGTCCATCGCCTCGGTCGCGGCCGCGATCACAAACGTGTCGCTCAACCTGATCCTCATCCCCCGCTACGGCATGTACGGCGCGGCCTGGTCGAGCTCCGCGGGCTTCTTCCTGGCGTTCCTGATCTCCTGGTTCTTCGGCGCGCGCCTGGTGAAGATGCCGTGGTTCAGCTTCTGGCGGGCCCCGAAGGCCTGAGGGCCGGCGCCCACGCGAGGCTCGCTACTGGGGGATCAGGCGCTTGCGGAGCCGCGCCAACCGGTTGACCTGCTCCTCGTTCATCACCGTCCACAGCGCCTCCCGCAGCAGGAAGCGCGCTCCGCGGCGGGCGTAGAAGCGGGGCTCGAGGGAAACGATGCGCTTGACGTGATCCAGGCTGTGGCTTCGCAGCACCGGGACCCGATGGAGCACGCCGCTGGACAGCACTTGCGGTCCGCGGTTGGGCCACTCCCGGCTGTTGCCGATGACCGCGTAGCCCTCCTCCCGCGCCATCCGCACCACGTTGCGATCGATCCCTCCCTGGGGCGCGCTCATGGTCGTGGCGGCCTTGCCCGTGGTCTGCTGGATCCACTCCCGCGCCTCCCGCAGCTCCGCCCGAGCCTGCTCCCTGGGCAGCTTGCTGAGCATGCTGTGGGTGGTGCCGTGGCCGCCCACGTCGCCCAGCTCCGACAGCTCGCGGACCTCCGCCGGATCCAGGTGGTCGGCCCGCTCCTGACAGAGATCGCGGGTCAGGAAGAACGACGCCGAGAAGCCGAAGCGGTTGACGACCTCGGCCGCGCGCAGGAACGACCGGAAGCCGTCGTCGAAGGTCAGTACGACGTAGCGCTCGGGCAGCGCATCGCCGCGCTCCAGCCGGGCCCGGGCGGCGGCCGCGCTCTCGGCGACGTAGCCCTCGCCGTCGAGCCACCGCATGTGCTCCAGGAGCTGCGCGGGGGACACGTCGTACTCGCCCGAGCCGTCGATCACGTCGTGGTACATCAGCGTCGCAAAGGCCATGGCAGAGCGCCCTCCTGCGGTCCGGATTCGGGGCCGGACGTCGCCCGACTATAGGCCAACACCGGCCCTCTCCCCGCCCTCCGGCGATCCCGGACATTGCCCGCGAAGCGCTGGCGTGGGGCGGAGACCGAGCACTATGCTCCGCTGCACAAGCCGCTTGCAGGAGGGCCCATGGGCGAGCACCCGAAACCGACCTGGACCCTGCGGGTCGAGGATGACCTCAGCCGCGAAACCGCGGACGCGATCGGCGCGTTCATGGTCCAGTTCAACCCCGGCGGGGACGTCCGGCGCTCGCACAGCGGCGACTACTACCACTGGAAGCTCAGCCGCGGCCCCTTCGGCAAGGGCTTCGTGTCCCTGGCGATGGACGGCGACACGATCGCGGGGGCCACGACGGTCACCCGGAAGCGGATCCACTGGAACGGGCGGGTGGTAGACGCGGCGGAGATCGGCGACACCTTCGTGGACTCCAACTACCGGCGGCAGGGGATCTTCGGCTCGCTGGTGAAGGCCACCCGCGAGCGCGCCCGAGCCGCGGGCGTGAAGCTCTTCTACGGGACCCCCAACGACCAGAGCCTGCCCGGGTACGAGCGCAAGCTCGACTTCCCCGCCCACCCCACCATGGACATCAAGGGATGGGTGGTCCCGATCCGCCTGGGTTCCGTCGCGTCGCGCTCCGAGCGTGGGTCGCCCCTGGGGCCCCTCACCCCGCTCGTCGACCCCATCTCGGCCGGGCTGATCGCTCGACTGCCCGTGGGTGGGGGCGGCTGCGTGCATGTGCCGCTGACCTTCGGCGAGGACTACGGGCGCATGAACTCGCTGCTGACGGACCGAACCTCCAACTTCCTGGACCGGTCGCCCGAGTGGCTGCACCACCGCTACGTCGACAACCCCGACCACCCCCGGTACGGCCTGGTGGAGCATCGTCGGCTGGGCAAGCTCAAGGGGTTCCTGGTCTACAAGACTTCCCAGGAGGAGAAGGGCCGCATGCTCTGGGTCGCCGACCTGGTCGCGGCCAACCCCCTGGTTGAGCGGGAGCTCTGGGTGGAGGCGGTTCGCCACGGCGCGCGCCTCGGTTGCGACCTCCTGGCGTCCTGGGGGCCGCGCACCAGCGCGCTCAGCCGGCTGCCCTACCTGCCCCTGGTCGCCAAGGACACGCCGGTCATCTGGTGGAAGGACGGTGAGGGGCAGGCGATGCTGGACGACCGCGGGCCCTGGTCCTTCTCGATCGCCTGCTCGGACAACATCTGAGCGTGACCTGGGAACGCCGCGCCGCGGGCCTGCTCGTGGCCACCGTCTGCTTTGCTCCCCTGGCCATCGGCTCGGTCCGGCCGCCCGCAGTCGCGGTCCTCTGCGTGCTGGCGGCGGCGGCGGCGTGGGCGCAGTTGGCGGTGCTCCCGCCCTCGGACGAGCCGCGCCCGGGGGTGCCGGCCTTCGTGCTGCTGTTGCTGTTGCCCGCGGTCCTCAGCCTGCTGCAGTGCGTGCCGCTGCCGCGCGAGTGGGTCGTCCACCTCAGCCCGTCGCTGGACGCGATCCACGGATCCGTGACCGACGTGCGCTTGGGCGAACGCCAAGGCTGGAGCGCGCTGGCCCTGGCCCCGCGGGACGCCGCGCTGTCCGCCGGACGCTGGTTGGCCGCCGCGTTCGCCGGCTACGCGGCCTGGTTGGCGATGCGTCGGGACCCGGAGGCTCAGCTGCCGGCCCGGGCGACGGAGGCGGCGTTCGTGGGGGTCCTGCTGGTCGTCTTCTTCCAGTCGATCACGGACCTGGACCGCATCTACCTGCTGTTCCCGCAGACCGGCCGCGGGCTGAGTCGCGTTCAGGGGCCCTTCAACAACTCCAACCACCTGGCCGCGTTCCTGCTGCTGATGACGCCGGTGATGCTCGGTCGCGCCTGGAGCCGGGGGGCCCGCGGACAGCGCGCGGGGTGGCTGGTGGCCGCCGCCCTGGGGTGGGGCGTGGCGCTGGCCACCCTGTCGCGGGCGGCCTTGCTGGGCCTGCCGCTGGGCGCCCTGATCCTCCTGGTGACCGAGCACCGCCGAGTCCGCAGGTCCCCGGCGCGGCTGCGAGGCCTGGCCGTCGGGCTGGGACTGGTCGCCGTGTTCGGGCTGGGGCTGGTGGTCAATCTGGTGGCGCAGGGCGACGTCTGGCGCTTGCTGCAGCCGGATCTGCTCCTGGACGTCGACGATCGCCGCGGCCTCTACCTGGCGGCGCTGCGGGTGCTGCGCGACTACCCCCTGGTGGGGATCGGCTCGGGCGGCTTCGTGGACCTGCACTTCCAGTACGCGGGCGCTCCCCAGCGCTTCAGCCTGCTGCAGACCCACTCGGTCTACCTCCAGCTGCTGCTGGACTTCGGCGTGCTGGCGGGGGGCGTGGCTCTGATCGGCTTGCTGTACCGCTTCGCCCGGCTGGGCTTCGGCGCGCTGCGCTCGGGCAGGCTGTCCACCCTCGAACGGGGGATGGTGGCCGGTGGGGGCGTGCTGCTCGCCCAGAATCTCCTGGGGTTCAGCCTGCTGATCCCGGGGGTGGCGGTGCCCGCGGCGGTGCTCTTCGGATCCCTGGAGGCCACCGGGGCCGGCGAGCCGCGCGTCCGCCTGCGCCGGGGCACCGTGCTCGTGCTGGGCGCCGGGCTCCTGCTGCTCTCCGTGCTGGGAGCGGGCTGGAACCAGTGGGAGGGGCGACGGGCCACCGAAGCCGAGCTGCGCCGCACCCTGGCCCCCCGGCCAGTCTCCCCCGCTCAGCTGGAGGCCGCCCTGGGGTTGGCGTCGCGCACGCCCGCCGACCCCTGGCACTGGCACGCGATCGGCGTGGCGCTGTTGCCCGATCAGCCCCAGGCTGCGCTGCCCATCCTCAACACCGCAATGCAGCTGGACCCGCACGGGCCGGCCCCCCACTGGTCGACCGCCGAGGCCCTGCGCTTCCTGGGCGCCCGGTCGCAGGCCCTGCTGGAGTACCGGGTCGCGCTGGAGTACTCGCTGCGGGAGTTCGACGCGATCGTCGACGACTTCCTGGCGGTCTACACCGATCCCGCGGAGCAGTGCCGCGCGGCCCCCCGTGATCCTGCCCAGCGCCGCAGGTACACCTTCGCCCTGGCGCGGCGCGGCGCCGGCATCTGCGCCCGGGAGCTGCTGGAGGGATTGCACGCGGACCTCTCCTGGGACCTCGAGGTAGCGGAGCTCCGTGCGGAGCTCCTTGCGCGTGCCGGCGACAACGCCGCCGCCAAGGCTGCAGCCGAAGCCGTGATCGAGCGCGTGGGCTCCAACCTGACGGCGCACACCGTGCTGGCCTGGGTGGCCCGCGCAGGAGGCGAGCGCGAGGAGGAGGAGCGCCAGTGGCGTGCGGCCCTGGACCGGGCGGCGGACAACCAGCGGATCCGCCCGCTCAGCGAGCTCGGCCGGCTGCTGCGCGCGGACGGCGACTCCGACGGTCTGCGCGCGCTGGCCGCCGCCGAACAAGCCGCTGCGCCGCTGCCGAAGCCGCTGCTGGCGTTGGTCCTCTTCCTGCAGTCGGCGGCGTGGGAGCTGGAGGGGAACGCCGTGGAGGCCCTGAAGTTCGCCCGCCGCGCCCAGGCCCTGGACGGCGACTCCGTCACCTACCGAGCTGCGGTCGATCGGCTTCAACCGCGCCCGTGACGGTGCTCAGGGGGGAGAGTGATCGACCTTCGGGGACCTCGGCTCGCCGACCTACTTGCTCCCCTTGACCAGGCGAGGCCGCTCCACCGGCAGCCCGCGCACCGCGGCGCCGCGGCGGAACAGCGCCTCGGGCACCAGCTCCGCCAGGAGCGTGCGGAGCAGCTCGGCGTCGCCCTCGTCGACGGCGGCGGCCATCTTCTCCAGCCCTGCCACGAGCTCGTCGTGGGGCAAGGCGGCGACCCGGCCCAGGAAGATCTTCTGGTGGTGGGTCTGCTGGATGCCCTCGTCCTCGAGCATCAGCTCCTCGAAGAGCTTCTCGCCGGGACGCACCCCCGTGAAGGTGATGTCGATGTCCACGCCCGGCTCCAGGCCGGACATGCGGATCAGGTCCTCTGCGAGGTCCACGATCCGCACGGGGCTGCCCATGTCCAGGACGAAGACCTCCCCACCGTCCCCTAGCGCGGCGGCCTGCAGGACCAGCGCGCAGGCCTCCGGGATGGACATGAAGTACCGGGTCATGTCCGGGTGGGTGACGGTCACCGGACCGCCCCGCGCGATCTGCTTCTTGAAGCGGGGGATCACGCTGCCGTTGCTGCCCAGCACGTTGCCGAACCGCACGGCCACGAAGCTGGTGTCCGGGTGCAGGTGGCTGAGGTCCTGCAGCACCAGCTCCGCCACGCGCTTGGTGCTGCCCATGACGCTGGTGGGGTTGACCGCCTTGTCTGTGCTGATCAGCAGGAAGGTGCCGGCTCCGTGGCGCGCGGCCGCCTCCGCCACGCAGCGCGTGCCGAAGATGTTGTTGTGCACCGCGGCGGCCACGTTGGCCTCCACCAGGGGCACGTGCTTGTGCGCGGCGGCGTGAATGACCACGTCCGGCCGCGCCCTGCGGATGATCCGGTCCATCTGCCGCTGGTCCGTGACGTCGCCCAGGATGCCTTCGGGGGAGATGGGGGGCAGGCCGTCCTTGAGATCCTGCAGCAGGTGGTACAGCGCGTTCTCCGTGCGCTCCACGGCGAGCAGCCGCCGGGGGCGCCAGCGCAGGACCTGGGCGCAGAGCTCCGAGCCGATCGAGCCCCCCGCCCCCGTCACCATGACGACCTTGCCGTCCAGGAAGTCCGCCATCGACGCGGCGTCCAGCTCCACGGGCTCCCTGCGCAGCAGGTCCTCCACCTGGACCTCCCGGAGCTGCCGCCAGCTCACGGCGTCCTCCAGGATGGTCTCCGTGCGGGGCAGGACCTTGAAGGGCAGACCGGTCTCCCGGCAGGCGGCGACGACCCGACGCATCTCTTCGACCGTGGCCGACGGGGTGGCGATGATCAGCTCCTCGATGCGAAGCCGCCGGGCCTCCCCCACCAGGTCCCGCACCGCGCCGACCACGGGCACGCCATGCACCCGCAGATCCAGCTTGCCCGGGTCGTCGTCCAGGATGCCCACCGGGGCGTAGCGCAGCTCCGCGTTGCGCCCGAGCTGCCGCAGCAGCTGCTCGCCGCTGGAGCCGCCGCCGATGATCAGCAGGCGCCGGCCCTTGCCGCGGGGCCCTCCCAGGCGATCGTTGAGCATGCGCACGGACAGCAGCGCGCCGGAGACCAGGCCCACGGAGATCAGGAAGTCCAGGACGTAGATGGAGCGCGGGAAACCGCGCAGCTCCAGGGTCAGGAAGTTGAAGCCGATCAGGACCAACGTGGCCGCCGCCGCCGCCTTGATCGTAGCCTCCACCTCCCGCAGACTGGCGTGCCGCCAGGAGTTCCGGTGGAGCTGGAACCCCAGGACCGCCAGGGTCTTGACCAGCACGGCGGCCAGCAGACTGGCCTGGAAGTGCAAGGCGTGCTCCGGCGGGACCTCGAAGTCGAAGCGAAGCTCGAACGCCAGCACGTAGGAGGCCGACATCAAGCACACCAGCACCAGCGCGCCGGCCATGGCGCGGACCATGCTCCGACGCCAGAGCGCGGCGACCAGCGGTGGGGCGATGGGAAAGGGCACGTGAAGCTCCTCGCAGTGGCAAACGGGACGCAAGGTAGGGCGTCCTCCGGTCCCGCGCAAACGATCCGGGGGCGGCCCCAGCGAACCCGCCCTATATCGGATCCCCGGAGGCGCTGTTGCTGAGTCGGAGGGAGATACCACGGGTCTTCGCGGCCGGGTTCGGCATCGTCCTGTTGGGGGGTGCGTACCTCCTGGTGCCCGACGCCATGCGGTCGGTGATGATCTCGGCGTTGGCCGGCGCCGTCATCCTTGCGGCGATGGCCTGGTTCCCCGAAGGTCTGGTGGTGGGCGCGCTGTTCGCGGGGCGCTACGCCTACGAGGACCGCCTGGCGATCGCGGACACCGGGATCAGCATGAACCAGCTGCTGCTCGCGGCGATGGTGGTGCTGATGATCGCGCGGCTCCGTTTCGCCGCAGAAGCCCTGCGGCAGACGGCCGTGCGGGGTCTCGTCTCCTTCGTCGTGGTGCTGACGGTCTGGGCGATGTGGACCATCGGACCCGAGTACGGCGCCCAGAAGGTCCTGCGCCACTGGCTCGTCATCGTGCCCGCCGTGATCGCCGGGGTCACCCTGGTGCGCTGGCGGGGGAGCATTCGCTGGATTCTCCTGGCCTTCTACGGCTTTGGCCTGGGCCTGACGGTGGTGGCGGTGATCACGGGGCAGACCGATCTGTCGGGGCGCACCACGGCGCTGGGCAGCGGTCCCATTGTCTTCGCCCGCAGCGCTGGCCTGGCGATGCTCATCTCGGTGCTCGTGATGCTGGCCGCCCTGCGGTCGCGGGTGTTGGTGGGCTGGAGGCGTTGGGGCCTGGCCCTCCTGGGCGGGGTGTCGGCGGCCGCGATGTTGCCCACCTTCATCAGCGCCCAGTCGCGCGGGCCGGTGCTGGCCCTGGTCGTGGCTTTGGGCGTCGTGGGCCTCCTTCTGGTGAGGGGGGACTCCAGGCGCTCGCTGTTGGTCGCGCTCGTGGGCCTGGCGGCGCTGCTGGTCGCCAACAACATGGTCAGCGCCATGTCGGGCCCATCGCGCTTCGAGTCGGACAACCAGTTCGCCACCGACTCGTTCCAGGCGCGCACCTGGATGCTGCGGGTGAGCTACGAAGTCCTGCTCGACAGCCCCCTGATCGGCGTCGGCACCGGGGGCTGGCCCGTCGCTGTGTTCGGAATCGACTACAAGGCCTACCCCCACAACTTCTTCGTGGAGATCGCCGCCGAGCACGGGCTGCTGGTGGGCGTCGCCGTGATGCTCGTCTTCTTCTCACAGGGTCTGGCTGCGCTGCGCGCCTGGAGCGCCGCGCCGGACTGCCTGGAGCGTGAGATGCTGCTCATCGCCTTCGCCAGCTACGGCTACTCCCTGGGCTACGTTCAGTTCAGCGGCGACAGCGTGGACAACCGCGTGGTCTGGCTGACGCTGGGTGTGATGGAGGCGTCGCGCCTGTTCCTGCGCCGGCGGCTGGCAGCGGACGCGCTGCAGGAGCAACAAGCGATCGACGCCCCCACGTGAGACCGGCTGGACCTCCGTCCAGACCCGACATACATTCCCGCCGATGCTCCGACTACGACTCTCCCTGCTCCTCCTCTTGGGCGCGCTAACGGGCTGCCCCGGACCGGCTCCGCAGAACATGCCCCGCCTGCCCGTGGATCCCGGCTCCCTGCGTGAGACGCTGGGGCCCGGCGACGTGTTTGAGGTTCGGGTCTTCGAGGAGGAGTCGCTGACCGGCACCTCCCGCATCGAAGCCGACGGCAACTTCACCTACCCGCTGCTCGGCACGGTCAAGGCCGCGGGCCTGACGGCCTCGGAGCTGGGCAAGTTGCTGGAGGAGCGGCTTGCCGACGGCTACCTGCGGGACCCCCAGGTGACCGTCTTCGTGCAGGAGCACAACTCCCGGCAGGTCTCGGTGATCGGCCAGGTGCAGAAGCCCGGCCGCTACGCCTACCGCATCGGCATGACGCTGATCGAGGCCATCGCGGAGGCCGGCGGCACCACCAACACGGCGGTGCTCTCCACCATGCGCGTGACGCGGCTGATCGACGGCAAGGAGGTCTCGGCCGACGTGCCCTTCAAGGAGATCACCCAGGGCCGCATGGCCGACTTCGCCCTGCAGGCCGGCGACATGGTCTTCGTGGCCGAGTCCGCCATCAAGTGATCGCGGCGCCCTGATCCTCCCTCAATAGAGCGGCATCTCCCGGCCGTCGCCGCCGTGGATCCGGAAGTGGTCCCCGGTGTAGTGCGCTCGCGCCTCCCGGCTGTTCTCCTCGACCATG
>CALCXL010000710.1 GCA_937907595.1 uncultured Pseudomonadota bacterium | reverse complement strand
CGGCCTGGCGCAGATCGGCCAGGCTGTGCTCCCCGGCGCGGACGGCGTCCAGACGCCCCACCGCCATCTCGATGTACTCAGGGCTCTGCTCGCTGACGGCCCAACGGCGCCCAAGGAGCTCGCAGACCACCGCGGTGGTGCCCGAGCCCCCGAAGGGGTCCACCACCAGATCGCCCGGCACCGACGACGCCGCCACCAGGCGCCGGATCAGCTCTTCGGGCTTCTGGGTCGGGTGCCCGGTCTTCTCCCCCATGCCGTTGTTGATGAGGGGGACCTCGATGACGTCCCGCGGCTTGGCCCCCAGGGGGTTCGGAGTCCAGGACGCACCGCCCCCGCCGAACTGCGACGTCGCACCCTGCGTTCGCTCGGGGTAGCGCTGGGTGTGCGCGTTGTAAGGCACGCGCACAGCGTCGACGTTCATGGTGAAGTCGCGGCTCTTCCGCAGGTGCAGGATCGACTCGTGCGCGCGGCCCCAGTCGCTGCGCAGGTTGCCGCGGTTGCGAAAGGCCCAGATCAACCACCGGGTGCCCGCGAAGCGGTCGCCGCAGGCCCACTTCAAGTCCGCCAGCACCTCGGAGAAGCCCATGACGTAGGCGGTGCCCCGGGGGGTGAGCACCCGGGCCACGTCGGCGAGCCAGCCCTCCGCCCACGCCACGTACGCGCGGCGATCATCGAAGGTGTCCCACCAGGCCTTGCCGATGCCGTAGGGCGGATCCGTGACGACGAGGTCCACGGACGCATCGGGCAGACCGGCGAGCCAGGGCAGCGAGTCGCCCTGCCGGAGCTCCCCCAGCGCGCTGGACCAACGCGGCGAGCTCACCCGGGGAGCCCCCAGGCCTGAGCGAGCGCGGCGCGGGCCGACGGCGGGAGGGTGCTCCCCTCCCCTCGCTCGATCCACCAGGCCAGGCCGGGCGCGGTCAGCCCCAGTGCGTCCCCGCCGCCCAACCGCTCGGCCAGCCAGGGGCCAAGAGCCTCGCCGGCCCCGGCCCGACGGGCCGCCTCAGGCAGCACCTTCGTGGCGAAGTCCATGCGCTCCTCCACGCCGAGCAGGGGCGAGCAGTTCAGCCCCGCCGGGGGCAGCGCCAGGCCGATGAGGGCCAGAGCCTGGGACACGAAGTCCGAGGCCAGGGCCACGGCCTGCCGATCCGCCTCGGCCAGGGAGGCGGCCAGGTCCTCGCCCGCCGGGACCACGGCCTCGGCGTAGATCTTCGTCTTGGGCTCCGTACCCGACGGCCGGATGACCAGCCGGTGGTCGGGGCCGAGCTCGAACACCAACACGTCGCGGGAGGCCCGATCCGTGCCGGAGAGGATCGGGCCGAAGATCCCGTCCGGGTCGCGTCGATCGTGGAAGGCGGTGACGGCGCGGCCGCCGATGCTCGAGGGGGGCTGAGCGCGCATCCCGTCCTGGATCGCCTCGATGCGTTGCCGTCCCACGGCGCCCGCCATCACCAGCGGCATCTGCACGTTGGCGACGGCGCCGTGGGCCCGGTACAGCTCCTCCAGGGCGGCCAGGAGCGAGGAGCCCGCCGCCTTGCGCTCGGAGGCGAGCTCGGCCAGCACCAGCGCCGGGGCCGCGGAGTCCTTGTCCCGGATGTTGGTGGAGAGGAGGAAGCCGTGGCTCTCCTCGGTGCCGATGAGTACGTCGTCCAGGCCCCCGGTGACGTCGCCCGATCGGCCCGTCGTCTCCAGGTCGCGCATCACGCCCGCGATGTACTTGCAGCCCACCAGCAGGTGGCTGACAGCCTGACCGCCCGCCGCCTGCACCACCCGGGTGAAGAGCTGGGTGGTCACCTCGGTCTTGATGCCGATCTTGCCCGGCGGCGCCCCCTGGAAGCGCGCTGCGGCGATGAGGGCGCTCAGCTCGTTGCCGGTCAGGAAGCGATAGGGAGCGTCGAGATCGCGCGGATCGGGCACCATCGCGCCGATGCGGTCCGCGTCGGGGTCGGTGGCCAGCACCAGGTCCGCGCCGATTCGACGGGCCAGGGCCACGGCGGGCTCGAAGGCGGTGGGGTACTCGGGGTTGGGTGCCCGGAACTTTACGCCCGGGAACAGGCCGTCGTGGGCGCGCTGCTCGGGCACATAGTGCACGTCGAAGCCCGCGCGCTCCAGGGCCGCGCCAGCCGCGCCGTCCCCGACCCCGTGCAGGTTGGTGAAGACCACCTTCGCCCCGCGCTCCCGGCCCCGCAGGACCCGGCTGACGTCAGCCAGGTAGGCCTCGTGGTGCTCGTCGGCCAGGAAGTGCACGCGCCCCGAGGCCAACGCATCCGACCAGGAGGTGCTGGGCACCGAGTCCACCGCCTGGACCTTGTCGACCATGCGCTCGTCGTGGGGCGGCACCTCCTGGGCTCCCTGCTCGGTGTAGAACTTGCCGCCGTTGTCGTCGGGGTGGTTGTGCGACGCCGACACGTTCAGGCCGCCCTGACAGCCCAACCGGCGGATGAGGAAGGACAGCTGCGGGGTCGCCAGGAACTTCCCGCCTTCCGGGTCGAGCATGTGCACATCGACACCGTTGGCGGCGTAGATGGCCGCGGCCTGGCAGGCCAGATCCACCGACGTCATGCCCAGCAGCGGGTTGTCCACGCCCCGGGGGAAGGCGCCGCGCAGATCCCTGAACACGCGAACGTCGCTGGCGATCACCACCGACAGCGGGGCGGCCGCCCCGAAGCGGTCGCGCATGAACTCGATGTTGCCCTGCACCGACGTGCCCAGCGCCCAGGGGTTCATGCGGTTGGGTCCCAGGCCCACCGGCCCGCGCCGCCCGCCGGTGCCGAAGGGCAGCACCCGGTAGAAGGAATCCAGCAGGAGATCCCAGCTCTCCGCGTCCACCAGCGACTGCAGCAGGGGGCGCCAGGGAAGGAAGTCTGCCTCCGTGAGCCAGCGCTGAATCGCTGTGGCCGCGGTGTCTGCGTGCTCGGGGCGCGACGCGATGGCCTGCAGCGAGGCGCGGACGTGGCTTGTGTCGACCATTCTGAGGCTCCGGGATGAAGGGGGCGGCGCGAACCCTAGCAGGTGCGCTCACGCGCGCGAGCCCGCGGGGATCACGGAGTTCGCTCACGCGCGCGAGGGCGCGCGTCTCTGCCCTTGTGCGGTGGAGAGGCCTCGTATAGTTTCCGGCCCATGCGAACTCCCCTGACTCTGTGCGTCGTTGCAGCCCTCATCGCCGGCCCCGCACACGCGGGCGGGGTGCCTCCAACACCGCTGCCGCTCTCGCCGGCCCTGGCCATCCACATCTCCAACGCGGGGCTGCAGGCCCTGGGGAACTCGATCGAGGCCATCGTGCCGACATCCATCACCGCCACGGGCCTCTCGGGGGAGCTGGTCTGCGATGAAGCCACCGGGGATCCGCTCACCTACCTGGCGGAGGACATCACGATCCGCATCTCGGCGGACGAGGTCTCCATCGTGCCGTCCACCAACCGCCTGGACGTGATCCTCGCGCTGACGCTGTGGAGCGACGACGCGGAGATCTCCGTCACCGGCCCCTGCGTGATCGAGCTGAACGAGCAGTGCACGCTGGCGCTGCCGCCCACCCCCCTCAACGCGGAGCTGGGCATCCAGATCGCGCTGGACCAGGGGGAGCTGGTCACCAACGTGACGGGCCTGGAGTTCACGCACGGCAACTTCGGCAACCCCATCGACACCGGCTGCCTGCTGGGCGACGCGCTGGAGACCATGCAGGGCCTGGGCGTGGACCTCCTCGGCACCATCCTGGACCAGGTCCTGGACTCCCAGATCGGGGAGCTGGAAGCGCAGATCGACGAGCTGGTCGGCGGTCTGACGGCGGCGCTGGCCTTCGAGGGCGAGTTCGACGTCGGCGGCTTCGCCACCCTCGGCTACTCCCTGGAGGCGTCGGAGCTGACCATCGACTCCAACGGCGTGGTCATCCTCATGGACGCCCAGTTCACCACGCCGGAGTACGGCGACTGCGTGCCCCAGGGTCCTGCCTACGTGGCGTCGGCGCACGACATGCCCCTGCTCACGGGCAACATCCCCGGCACCGACGTGCCCTACCACGCCGCGGTGCACGCGTCGGAGGACCTGCTCAACCAGGCGCTGTACGCCCTGTGGCAGGGCGGGATGTTCTGCATCTACCTCAACGAGATCGAGCAGGTCCCCGCGGACCTGTTGGACACCAACGTGCTGGTGCTCGCCGGCGTCACCGACGAGGACACCGCGGCCCAGTACTGGCCCGAGCCGGTGCCCCTGGACCTGTACATCAAGGCCGATCAGCCGCCGTTCATCAGCCTGGAGGGCGGCCCCAGCCTGTACGGCGAGCTGGGACTCGACGTGATGGGCCGCGAGCAGGAGCGCCTGACCCGATTCTGGGGGAACGGCGTGTTCCTCGACGGCGGCTTCGACATGGAGCTCTCCGGCCAGGAGCTGCTGCTGGACATCCAGTTCGACCTGGAGACGAGCATCGGCTGGTCGGTGGCCTACAACGAGTGGCTGCCTTCAGAGTTCGCAGAGGGCTTCGGCCCCGCCGTCATCGGCCTCGCCGGCAGCTTCCTGGACCTGGAGACGCTCATCCCCTCCAGCTTCACGCTCCCGACGGTCTTCGGCCTGGGCGTCGCGGACCTGGACATGCGCGTCGTAGGCGACAGCGAGGACTGGCTCGGCGTCTACGCCTGGGTCGACCCGGCTGCGGTCACGCCCATGGAATTGGGCGACATCGACCTGGCCGGCGTGGGCTGCGGCGACACCGACGGCGGCGGCGACATCACGATCCCGGGCTGCGACGATCTGAGCGGCGGATGCGGCGACACCGGCCTGGAGGGCTGCAGCTCCGACGACGGCGGCTGCGGCGGGTGCGGAGACAGCGCGGGCGGCTGCGGGGACAGCGGCGGCTGCGGCGGCTGCGACTCGGGCCACGGCTACCGGGTGGGCGGACGCACCGTGTTTGCCCTGCTGGTGCCGCTCCTGCTGATCCGTCGTCGCAAGCGGTAGAAGCAAGGCCCGACGGGCGCCCGGAGAACCGAGCGCGCCGCTCAGGGAGCCGTGACCTCGGGGGCTCGGGGCATCGGGATCGGCATCGCCCCCGTCAGCCCCTGCGTCATGACATCGTCCAGCGAGTAGCCGTCGAAGACGCTCAGCATCTCCGCGCGGATGCGATCCCAGATCGTCACCTGCGAGCAGCGGTCCAGCATGATGCAGTTGTCCTCGGGCCCGTCCTGGCACGGCACCAGCGACCAGGTCCCCTCAACCACCTCCAGGATCTGCCGGAAGGTGATGTCCGAGGGCGCCGCCGCCAGGCTGTAGCCGCCTCCAGGCCCGACCTGCGAGGTGGCCAGGCCCCCCTCGACCAGCTCCTTCATGATCTTCGACAGGAAGGCGCGAGGGATCGCCATGCGCTGGGCCACCTCGCTGATCAGCACGCGCTTGCCGGGGTTTCCGGCGAGGTAGGACAGGGCTCGGACGGCGTAGTCCGCCTTCCGGGAAACATGCATGCAAGGACTCCCTGAGGCGCCGGGCGACGCGACCGCACCGTAGCCTCAGGTCCGGGCACTGACAACGAAGCACCGACCGAGCGGGTCAGCCGTCGAGGCCCAGCTGGCTGCGGACCGAGGCGCGATCGGACTCGAACTTGAGCGCCGACAGCAGGCCGTCGAAGTTCTCCGGGTCCTGGACGCGGGGGTGCAGGAAGATCAGCGCGTCCACCCGATCCCGCGAGAAGGAGAACAACTCCATCAGCGCCCGCGCCTGCGCGGTGTTCACCCGCCGACTCTGCAGGCCCTGGACCAGGACCTCCATCTTGCCGGTGGTGAAGGCGACCCCGTCGATCGACGTGCAGAGGTCCGTGAACTCCGCGGTGGTGAGCGCCACAGGATCGACGGGGACGGCAGGCGACGCGGCGGGCTTGGTGGTCCCCGACGGGGCGCGCTCCCCCAGCCCCTGAGCCGCGAGCCAGGCCCGCAGGTCGCTGGCCTCGCGCAGCCGCCCGACCTCCACCAGCGCCCCGTGAAGCGCCTGGCGCAGCCCCGCCAGCTCCACCAGCGCGGCGTCCCGCTCCACCCCGGGCGGAACGGCGGCCAGGAGCAGCTCCAGCCCGGCGAGCCGCTCCAGGGCCAGGCTGACCAGCAGAGCGGCCCGGGCACCACCGTCGGCGTCAGCGGACAGGTCGTCCAGGCTCCCCAGGGCGTGCGTCGGCGCCGGGGTGGCCGCGGGAGGCGGTTCGCTGGGCTTCTGGGGGCTCGTCGATGACCCACCGAGCAGATCGACGCTGTCCGCCGCCGCCGGGGGCACCGAGGCGAGGCCGAGCGCGGCGATGAGGGGGAGGATCCGCTTCACGATGGGCCTGCATCTACCGTGGAGCCGCGCGCACTGCAAGCGTCGATTGCGCGCACGAACTCCGACTCCAGTCGCTCCACGCGGTGCTGCCACGTCGAGTCCCGCAGGATGGACGCGCGGGCCGCCGTTCCCATTCGACCGGCGAGCGAAGGATCTTCGAGGAGGCGCAGCAAGGCGACCGCGAACCCCGAGACGTCGCCGTCGGGCACGCGGAGCCCAGCGTCGTCGCCCATGCCGTGGGCGGAGCCCTCGCAGGCGACCATGGGGCGGGCCAGACCTGCGAAGTTGAGGCGCTTGATGGGCGCGCCGCGGCAGAGTCCCCGCGGCAGCGCTGCGACCCGGGCCTGGACGATCTCTGCGCGCACCTCCGCCCAAGACGACGTGCGACGAAAGACGACACCCTCCCCCAGCCCGAGCCCCCGCGCCTGCGCCTGCGCCGGTCCCAGGTCGGCGCCTGAGACCACCCGGAGCACCGCGTCGGGGCGGTGGCGGCGGACCAGCACCATGGCCGCGAAGAGCAACCCCAGGTCCTGGTACCGGTCGGGGTTGCCGGCGTAGAGCACAAGGGGCGCGCTGAGCGCGGCGGAGGGGGGCTCATCGCCCAGGTCCTCCAGGTGCACCGCCGGGGGCAGGGAGCTCAGCCGGTCCGCCGACACCCCGAGCTCGATCAGGGCGGGCAGGGCGGCGTCGCTGAGGGCGACGCAACGATCGGCCATGCGGGGCACGCGGCGGTCCAGCCATCCGGCGAGGCCGCGCGCACCCGCTCGGAGCAAGCGACCCTGCAGGTAGCGATCGAGCTCGTCGATCATGAGGTTGTGGGCGGTGTAGACCACCGGCACGCCGGACAAGGCCCGGACCGCGTAGCCCGCCCAGGGGGCCTCGTAGTTGTGCACGTGCAGGACGTCGGGGCGGGTCTTGTGCACCACCTGGGCGAGGCGGGCGAGCAGCAGCCCGTCGAGCAGGGGCTTCGCGATCGACGGTCCGGCGCGGAGCTTCCGGTAGCCCGGCACGGGGGGGATCCGATGCACCGTGGCGCCCTCGTCGGGCAGGTCCTCGCCGAAGTGGTAGGTGACCAGGTGCACGTCGTGCCCCCGCCGGGTGAGGGCGCGAACGAGGCCGCGCAGGTGCACCTGCGTGCCCTGGGTGGTGGGCCAGGGGCAGGCCGCGACCTCCACCACCCGCAGGGGGCGGGGCGACGGCACCCAGGGCGGGATCACGGCGACACGGCCAGGGTGATCACTGCATGTACCCCAGGCTGCGCAGCCGATCCGCGAGCCCCGCCGGATCCTCCGGGCCCGCCGAACGAGCCTCCGCGGGCGGCCGTGGGGGGGGCAGGTCGACGCCAGCGTCCCGGGCCCAGCGCGGCAGCAGGTCCTCGATGGCCAACGCGCCGATCCCCGGGTCGGTCCCCGGCGTGCGGAGCACAAAGACGCCCTCCTGCCGGTGGGAGCCGCTCATGCCCATCCCCTTCGCGCCCCGCCACGCGCCGCGCGGCAGCCAGGCCACGGGCGGATCCCCGGGCCGGCTGGGCAGGACGTTCCAGGTGCAGCCGGCGACCTCCTCCAGCTCCAGGAAGAGGTCGGCGGCGCGGTCCACGCAGGGGCCCGGCATCCAGCGCTCCCGCGGATGCACCGCCCGGACGATCCGCTGGCCGCCGATGGGGTCCCGCCAGTCCAGCAGGGCGCGCTCGAGCCGCGCGAGCAGGCCCGCACGCTCCGACGCGCAGGCTGAGACCTGGCCGCCCGGGTCCCTCCCCTGCAGGTTGAGCCGCATCGACGGGGCGTAGTTCAGCTCGTCCGAGAAGACCTCGGTGCCCCGCGGATCGATGCTGCTCCAACGCGCCCGCCCCTCGACCTCTGCGATCCACGAGCCAGGCAGGCGCCGCAGGGCCGCGTCGAGCAAGGGCGCCGGGAGGCTGCGCGCGACGCCGTGACGCACCGCCGCCAGCGTCCCGCGCCCGCTCCACCGGAGGAACCCCTCCTGCGCGAGCCAGGCGTTGAGGTGCAGGACGCGATCGGACGCGGGGCCGAAGCCGTGGTCCGACGCCAGCACCACGCAGTCCCAGCGCTGCGCCTCCAA
This sequence comes from uncultured Pseudomonadota bacterium, assembly GCA_937907595.1. GTDB lineage: Bacteria > Myxococcota_A > UBA796 > UBA9615 > UBA9615 > CALCXL01. Next base: position 3,852 of record CALCXL010000710.1, on the reverse strand, counting down.
CAAGGCCCCCAGCGCCTGATCGAGCCGTCGGTAGACGCTGAGGAGCACGTCGCCGAAGCGGCGGGCCCCCCGGGGATCGTGGCGCGGGGAGGTGGGATCGCAGAGGTGCCAGAAGTGGTGCGCGGCCGTGTCCGACTCGCCGAAGAGCACCGCGAAGAAGTCCAGAGGCGCGCCCCGCGTCAGCATGGCCAGGCAGACGCGCTCCTTGTCCTCGATGCCCTGCAGAAGCGCCGCGGCGGCCTCCTCCTCCCACCGCGGGCCCTTGCGGAGCTCGGACACGGCCGCGAAAGACAGCGGGTGGCCCAGCTCGCCCTGGATGAGGTCGTGAAGGTCCGGGGGGGAGCAGGCCGACCGGGGGACCGTGGTGGCCACCGGCGAGTCGAAGCCGCTGATCTGCCCACCAGAGAGGGGACGCGGGGGCCAGGTGGTGGGAAAGAGCGCCGTGCCCACCCGCCAGCCCATGCCGTCCAGCCGTTCGGGCACCGTGTCCACCGCGCGGTCCCGGGCGTCGAGGAAGCGCAGGCGCCCGCTGCCCGGCTCGCGTAGGGCGAAGTCGACGATGCCGTGCACGCCCGGCCCCACACCGGTCAGGAAGGACGACCAGGCCGGCAGGGTCATCGGGGGGCGGACCGAGCAGAGCGGGCCCGCCAGGGACGCCCCCATCAGCTGGGCCAGGACCGGCAGCTCGCCGGAGGCTACCCAGGGAAACAGCAGCTGCGGGGTGGCGCCGTCCCAGCCGACGACGAGGGTTCGGGGCCTCAGGGGCCCCCGGGGCCTCAAGGGCCGCACGGCGCCTCGGCGTCCAGGTAGCCCAGAGCCTTGAGGGCCTCGCAGTCTTCGGTGGACATGCGGCCGGCCCGCTCCACCCGTCCCACCGCCTGCCCGCACGCCGCGGCGAGCACGCCGTCCAGATCGCGGCGACGTTGCTCGAGCGCGAAGCTGGCGGCAGCGTCGCGGGCCAGATCCCGGGACTCACCGGGGTCGGACTGCAGGAAGTAGAGCTCCTCCGGGGGCCGGGGGGTCGCGCCGACCTGGTTTCCGGGGTTGGTGATGAACTTCCAGTCGCGCTGGCGGACCGAGCGGGCGCTCCACCCCTCGAACTCCACCTCGCCCAGGGCCAGGCGCTCCCCGGCCTGCCGCAGCTCCCAGTTCTCCAGGAGCGAGTAGCCGTCCCACTTCGGCCCCTCTTGCGCGCCGGCGAGCTGGACCAGGGTCGGGGCGATGTCCTGCGTTCGCACCTGGTCCTTGACCCGCTTGCCGTCCCCCTCCTGGGCGTCGGGCAAGCGGAGGATCAGGGGCACATGAACCGACTCGTCGTACAGGCGGGTCCCGTGCCAGAAGCCGCCGTGCTCGGCGAACTCCTCCCCGTGGTCCGAGGTCACCACCACCGCGGTCGTGTCCAGGTAGCCCTGCTCGTCCAGGAAGTCGATCAAGCGACCGAAGCCCTCGTCCCAGTAGGCCACCTCCCCCGCGTACAGCTCCTTGAGGTGCGCCGCCTCCGCCGCGTCGGGGTGCGGGTGCTCCACCCGGGCGTAGCCGCTGCCGTCGCCAGGGTGCGGGAAGTAGGGGTCGTGGGGATCCATGTACTGGACCATCAGGAACCAGCGCTCCTGGCCGTGCACGCTGAGCCAGCGGATCGCCTCGTTGGTGACCGTCGGGGCCGGGTGGTAGTGGTGCTCCACCTTCATCTTCGAGCTGAGCTTGGCGTGCACCCGCCGCAGCACCTGGTAGGCCGTCAGCCGGAACGACGCCTCCGAGGCCCGGAAGGGGTAGTGCGGCCGCAGGAACTCGAAGGTGTCGAACCCCTGGTCGAAGTTGTACGACGCTGTGACGTTGATGTTGTTGACCAACGCGCCGGTCGTGTACCCGTGGGTCTGCAGCGACTCCGCCAGCGTGGTCAGCTCGTCCGGCAGCTTGTCGCCCTTGCGCGCGCACTGGTGGGTGCAGGAGGGGGTGGCGGTGAGCAGGGTCGCGAAGGATGGCCGCGTCCAGCTGGACTGGGCGATGGCCTGCTCGAAGACCTGGGCGTCCTCGGCGAACGCGTCGAGTCGCGGCGAGGGGTTGCCCGCCGCTCCGTACGTCCCCAGCGCGTCCGCCCGAAGGGTGTCGACCACCACCAGCAGCACGTTCGGCTTGTCCACCAGGTCCGCCGCCACGGGCCGGGGCGCCACCTCCGCCGCCTCCCGGTTGGAGAGGGCCAGGGCCACCGCGATCATCAGCCAGAACACGAAGAAGAAGGCGTAGGTCACCAACGCGCCCCGCCAGCGCAGCAGGAGCGAGAAGAAGGTCTTGGCCAGCGCGTTGCTCACCACCAGGTGGAACCCGGCCGCGAAGAGCCCGAAGCCCAGCAGCAGCCACAGGTTGGCCGACATGGGCGGCGCGCCCTCGGCGTAGACGTTGCGCTGCACGATGAAGCGGCCGATGACCAGGCCCATCGAGCAGAAGATCGCCAGGAACGACAACGACCAGGACCGGGCGGGATCGGGCGGGTGACCGAGCAAGCGGCCCAGCAGGGCGGCCGCTACGCCCAGGCCCGCGCCACCGACCAGCCCGATCAGGCTGTAGAGCACCAAGCCGTAGACGACGCCGCTGTAGTCGTTGGTGCCGGGGCTGAAGGCCAGCACCAGCAGCGACTCGGCCAGGCCGACGGACGCGCCGCCGAACAGCGCGCCGAGGGGGGGCACGGACAGCGCTGCCCAGAGGATCGAGCGCTGGCGGGTGCCGGCGTCTCGAGGCTGCTGCACAGCGCGGGGGGCGGTGCTCAGGTGATCGCGGTTGAGCGGGTCGGTCATGGCGGCCTGGCGATCCGGGGGCTTGGAGTGGACGAGGGGGCGGCGATCGCGCGCTCATCGACGCGTCGCGACCGACCCCCTCCCCCCCAAGCAGAAGCGGCCCACCGTGGCGGGCCGCTAACTGTTGGCGTTCAGCCTGTCTCAGTCCTCGTAGTCGTAGTCCGACTCGAACTGGACCGACGCGCGCACGCTGAAGGCGAAGCGGTAGGTCATGGACAGGTTGGTGTAGAGGTTGAACTCCGTCACGGCCGTGTTGCGGTAGTAGCCGCTGTAGTCGTACGTCGCCGACGCGTAGCTCAGGCTGACACCCAGGAAGGTGGCACCCAGGGCGAAGTTGTCGTTGAAGTAGTACTCAGCGCCGAACCCGAGGTTGAAGCCGAGGGGGGAGTGCCGCGCGTTGTCGTAGCCGATCAACGTGCCGCCGCCGTCCTCGTCGTCACCTTCCTGCACGCCGGCCGTCAGGTCCGCGTAGTCCTCACCGTAGAGGTGACCGCGGGCGTCCTGAGCGTTCAGGTCGCCGAAGTACTTGAAGAAGCTCACGTACAGGAACGGCGGGGCCTTGCCCTTGGCGCGCTCGATGAAGAAGAACTTGCCGCCGATCTCCAGCCCGAAGACCATCATCGAGCGGTCGCCCGTCTGGTACTCCGTGCCGTCGCTGTCGGGGTCCCAGTCGTACTCGTCCTCTTCCTGGATGCCGACGCGGTCGACGTTGAAGCCGAGGAAGGGAACGACCTGGTCGCCCTTGCCGAGGCCGATGCCGAAGTGGATGTTGACGCCGATGTCAGGCACCCAGTTGGCCGCGCCGATGCCGCCGGTGAAGCCGCCGGTGTTCGTGGCCACGCTCCCGGTCCCGTTGGTGTTCCCAAGGGTGCCGAGGTTGCCCATGCGCCAGTTGTTGATGAGGTTGAGAGACACCGCTTCGGCGTCTCGGGGGGCGGAGACGACGGCAAGAGTTGCCGCTGCCATCGCCACTGCCAGAATCCGCAGACCGTTCCGTCGCATCTTGAAAAGTCGCTCCCTATCTCTGAAAAGTTCATGGCGGGGTGGTCCACCCGGCGCG
>CALCXL010000709.1 GCA_937907595.1 uncultured Pseudomonadota bacterium | reverse complement strand
GGTTGGTGCGGCCCTGCGCATAGTCACGCTGCAGACGCGGCACCCGAACCGCGGACAGCGCCCGCGCGTCGCCCCGCGGCCGGAAGAGGCCGTAGAAGGAGCGCGAGTCGCTCACGACCGCCGCCGGGTCGCGGGGTCGGCCCGGAACCGCTCAAAGCAGACCGTCATCTCCCTCACGTAGGCGCGCTGGTCCCGGCGAGACCAGGTGTAGAGGTTCGGGGCCTCGCCGTGGGTGTAGTACTTGAGGAAGACGTTCCGGGTGGCCGGGGGGACGAAGGCGCCCTCCAAGTCGTTGCGGATCACCGCGGTCCGCTTGATGGAGAAGATCTGGTTCCCGATGCTCTGGTTGACCCGGCTGTTGAGCAGGACGAGGTTGCCGATCCGGTTGATGGCGTCCCCGTCCTCCTCCTCGCCCCCGCCGAAGCGCGCCCGCACGGCCTCGTAGATCGCCTTGAAGCTGTCCCCTTCGGCGACGTCGTCTTGCGTGAGCGCCCGGAGTCGGTCCTTCAGCTCCGGGGGGTCAAGCTGCTGGACCGTGCCCGCGTCGTCCAGGATCACCTGCGCCCAAGCCGCCTTCTTGCCGGCGTTGGTGGTGCCGCCCGCCTTGGGGTGGACATGCTCGATGTCCCACTTCCCGGTGCGGAAGGCGTGGAAGGAGAAGGTGCCCCCATCCTTGCGGTGCAGCAGCACCAGGACGTTGAACAGCAGCAGGGTCGCCCGAACCTGCGCGCGCTGCCCGTAGTGGAGCCCGGCGAGCACGTCGGAGACCGGCCGCGCCAGACCCTTCCCCGCCACCCGGCGCCAGCAGCGCTCGCGGACCTCGGCGGCGAACTGCTGCCGACCGCAGCCCGGCTGGTGCCGTTTTGCCAGGAGCTGGGACAGCAGCTTCACCGCGTCTCCATCACGCCCCGCCGTCGCGACGAGGAAGCCCACCAGGTGCCGCAGCTCGCGGTCCGCCCACCAGGTCTCCAGGGTCGCAGTCAGCAGCCGGAACTCATCCCAGAACGGCCCCGGCCCCTCCTGCAGGATCCGGCGGTGGATGTGCTGGAACACGGCGTGTTGGTTCGAGGCGTTGGGGGTCCGGACGTCGGCGGCCGCCCCGTCGGCTCGGGAACCCGACCGATCCCGCTGGTAGAGGACCCGGAAGAGGTGGTCCATCCTGGGCGTGCCGTCCACGTGGTCCGTGGCGTCGCCCTCGCACAGGAACGCCCAGTACTCGTCGTCGTGGAGGCGCTTCTCGATGGCGTCCCACTCCGCCGCCATCCGCCGGCGCTCCCCCTCCGTCGCCGCCTCGTCGGCACCGATCGAGGAGCCCAGGAGGACCGCGCGCACCAGCTCGGCGTCGGTCAAGGGGATGCGGCCTTCGTTGAGGCGGCTGAACAGGTTCCGGGGATCGGCCTGGGCGGCGCGCTCAACCGGGTACCACATCACGCGCGCGGTCCGTTCGGCGGGGTCGCGCTCGCAGATCAACTCCAGGACGCTCCGCGCTGCCGCGGGGTTGTCGGCCGCCCACTCCTCGATCGTCTGCGCCGCGTCCCGCAGGTGGAAGGCATCCACGGTCACGGCTTCAGGATCGACGGCGCCGAGGGCTCCATCGAAGGTCGCCAGGAACTCGCCGGTCTGCTGCCGCGTCTCGTACGCGAGCGTGTATTCGGGCAGGGCGGGCGCCGCTGGGCCGGCGATCCGACGCAGGACCCGACCGACCAGATACAGCGTGGTCAGCCGTTGCTGGCCGTCGACGAGCTCCCAACGCTCCCCCGATCCACAGACCACCACCGGCTGCAGGAAGTAGAACCGGCCGTCGGCGGGGCCGGCAGCGAAGGCGGCGAGGTCGGTGAGCAGCTCCTGGACATGGACCCGCTTCCATCGGTAGCCGCGCTGGTACGACGGCAGGACCAGACGACCCCGCAGCCGCCCGACCGGCACCAGGCCGGCCCGGTGGAGGGGGAACGTCGTAGCGCAGTCGTGGTCGACTGAGGACCTGGTCACGCACCCCCCCATGCTCGGATGAGCCCGGGCATCGTACCCGCGCTCCCCGGAAGCCCCGCAGCCGCGAGGGCGGAATCGGGCGTGACGCTGGACAGGCTGGTGCTGGGGGACGAGCGGGAGCGGTCCACTCCGTCCCGGGCGCACAGGGCGCGGCCACCGGGTCGGCTCCTACGGGTTGTTCGGCCCCGTCGTCCCAGAACGGGCCCTGGAGGGTCCGGTTCATCGGCCAGGGGGTGGCGGCCGGACCCGCGGCCGCGGGATCGCTGCTAGCCCAACGTCGGCGCCAAGGGTACGGCGCCGGACCTCGACAACCGCCCCCTCACGCGTCCGCGTCCGCCGCGCTCCCTCACCTCAGCACCCCCTCCAGGAACTCGCCGACGGCCCGCTCCGCGATGGCGAAGTCGTCGCCGCCCCACTGGTGGGCGCTGTCCTCCAGGATCAGCTCGCGCTTCTGCTCGTCGGGGGTGGCGATGGCCTCGATGAGGTCCCGCCCGACCTCCCAGGGGGCGACGCGGTCGAAGCGGCCCTGCATCACCAGGGTGGGGATGTCGATGGCGGCCATGTCCTGGCTGAGCTGGTCGTCCAGGGCGAACTCCTCCAGGAACGACTCGGAACGCTGGGAGGCGCCCTGGTTCAGGGCCATCAACGGTGCGGACGCCGGGGAGGCGAAGACGAACTCCGCCGGCACCGCACCCAACGCGTGGTCGTTCTCGACAGGGGCTTCGGCGCCGCCCGCCGCGGACATGCAGGCGTAGTGCGTCGACCAGTCGCCGGCCTCGGTCATCTGCGGGGTGCGCTCGTAGAAGTCCACGCAGTCCAGCCAGAACGCTGGGCCTTGCTCCGACTCAACCTCCGCGTTGGCGAGCGACTGCTCCAGCGACCAGGGGCGGGAGTAGGCGTAGGCCCGCGGGGCAGAGTAGTTGCCGTGCTCGAACACGAACCCGTCGACGCCCGCTCGCCGGGCCGTCGCGCCCTCGCCCGCGGCCAGGTAGTGCACGCCCACCGTGCCCCCCCAACTGGTGCCCCACAGGACGATCTGCTGGACGTCGTACCGCTCCCGCAGGACGTCGAGCACCAGGGCCAGATCCTCCGTGTACGAGGCCACGCTCGTGGCGTCGGGGTCCGCGTCGCCCTGGGAGTTGCCGGCGTGGCGCTGGTCCCAGTAGACGACCGCGTAGCTGGACTCGAGCTCCTGCCAGCCGAGGAGGCCGAACGCCGTCGCGCTCCCCCCCGGTCCGCCGTGCAACGACACGACGAAGACGCCTGAGTCCGGGTCTCCCTGCACCCAGACGGGCATGTCGGCCCCGTGGCTTCGCACGTAGAACCAGTCGCCCTCGGTGTAGAGCGAGCAGCCCGCGACCAGCGCCAGGAGCAGGGTGATCGGCGTGAGGCGCCTCATCGCTCCGCCCCGCCAAAGTGGAACTGGATGCCGGACTGCACGGCGACGTGGGCGAGCCAATGCGTGTTGACCGGGGTCTCGCCCAGCACGACCAGGCGCAGGAACCAGGCCACGGGCTTGCCGTCGATGCGTCGGAAGTCCGCCCCCAGACCGACGCTCCCCCGCAGCACGAAGCGGGCCCGGCCGGTCGCGGCCACCTGCTCCACCCCGCCGTCGTCGCCGCGCTCGTACACGACCCCGTCCACCCAGTCCTCCATCCATCCGGCGCCCAGCAACAGCTCGCCGAAGAAGCCCTCGGGGGAGGTCAGGCGTGCGCCGAGGCGGGGGGTCACGAGCAACGCCCCGTGGTTGCGGGGGTGCACGTAGCCGACGACCTCCGGCGAGAAGGACAGCCGGAGAGCCGACGTCTCCAGCAAGCCCAGATCGAAGCTGGCCGCCACGCCCGGGTGGGTCAGCGCTTCGCCGAAGTAGGAGACCGACACCGCGGCCGAGGGCGTCGGTTGGCTGCCGGCCCGGGCGTCGACCGCTTGCAGGAGCAGCGCCGTGGTCATGAAGAAGAGCGCCGCTGGCCGCATCGTCGTCCTCGTCTGGCGGCCCGCGCCAGCATGGACGCGTCCGCGGTGGGGTCGCGTTTCCCAGTAGGATTGTGCCACGGTGATCGTTCCTGCCTCCAGCCTACGCCTCCTGGTGGAAGGCCTCGCGACGTTCGGCGTCTCGCTCGATGCGTGCGCCGAGCAGGTCGGGGTGCCGTCGGGACGCCTGCAGGGGGAGGCGGACACGTCGCCGGCCGTAGCCCTCGCCCTCATCGACTTCGCCCTGGAGGTGGGGGGACCCTCCTTCGGGCTCGAGGCCGGGTTCGCGATCCCCCCAGGTCGCCTCGGCCTGGTCGACCACCTCTGCGCCGCGGCCCCGACCGTCGGCGCGGCCTTGGAGGACCTGGAGCGCTACTTCGCCCTGGTGGCGACGGGGGTGTGCCCGCGGTGGGACGGCTCCAGGCTGAGCATCAACCTCCCCCCGGTCGAGTTGAGCCACCAGCGGCTCTTTGCGGAGATCACCTTCGGCCTCGTCGATCAGCGCATGACGAGCCGGTCCGCCCAGCCGCTGGGGGCCACGATCACGTTTCCCTGGCCGGCGCCCGCCTACCGGGACCGGATCGAGCGGCGCTGGCCCAGCGTGCAGTTTGACGCCCCGGGGTGCGTCATGAGCCTCCCTGCGGACCGCGTCGGCGGCGCCCTGGCGAGCGCGGATGCCACCCTGCGCGACCTGTTGGACGGCTACGCGGGACGCGAGCTCGCCCTGCGTCGGGCCGCGCCCACCGTGAGCGACCGCGTCCGCCGGGAGATCGTCGCCGCCCTGCCCGGGCGCCCTTCCCCGGCTGGTGAGGTCGCCCGCGCGCTCGGAATGAGCCCACGGACCCTGCGTCGGGCCCTGTCCGCCGAAGGCACCCGCTTCTCCGACGTGCGCGACGCCGCCATGCTGGGGGTCGCGGCAGGCGCGCTCGCGGACCCGGCGCGGACCGTGGCGGAGGTCGGGTGGCTGCTGGGGTACTCGGAGCCCAGCGCGTTCCACCGCGCGTTCCGTCGCTGGACGAACAGCACGCCCGAGCAGTTCCGCCAGTCTGGCCAGATCGGTCGCTGATCCGGCCGCTTCGGTCACTGCCGCAGGAGGGCGCAACCCGCATCGTCCATCGCACACACCGACCCGGAGGTCTCAGACACCGTGCGAACCCTGCTCTTCTGCTCGATCGTCCTGTCCCCCGTCCCCCTCACCCACCTGGCGCTCGCGGCGCCGGCGCTGGAGTCCCCGATGATCCTCGAACTCTCCGACGGGCGCAGCCTCGCCTGGCGCGAGGTGGGCCCCGCCGACGGGCGTGCCGCCTTCTTCTTCCACGGCGGAGCGGACTCCGGCCTCGCCGCCCAGCTCCTGACGACGGCCGCGGAGGCCGCTGGCGTGCGGGTGATCGCCCCCGACCGCCCCGGGTTCGGAGCCTCCAGCCCGGCCCCGGCGCGCACCCTGCTCTCCTGGGCGGACGACGTCGCCGCCCTGGCGGACCACCTCGGGCTGGAGCGCTTCGACGTGATCGGTCACTCCGGCGGGGGCCCGCACGCCCTCGCCGTCGCAGCGCGGTTGCCGCAGCGGGTCGATCGCGTCGTGGTCGTCGCCGGAGGTGCCCCGAAGGACGCGGGAGCGACCGGCATGGCCCTGCCCTTCCGGCTCAACCGCTGGTTCGCGATCACGGCCCCCCGCATGCAGCGCCGCTTCCTGCAGAGCCACCGGTCGGGCCTGGAGGACCCGCAGACGTTCCTCCGCCAGTGGGGGCGGATGTCCGCGGCGGACGGAGCGATGTTCGCCGAGCAGCCCGACGTCGGCTCGCTGATCGTCGAGGAGATGCTGGAGGCCTATCGCCCCGGCATCGAGGGCGCCGCGCTGGAAGGCCAGCTCTACTACCAGGACTGGGGCTTCGCGTTGGGCGCGGTCGAGACGCCGGTCGAGCTCTACTACGGTGACGCCGACCCGATGGCCCCGTTGAGTTGGGGGCGCTACTTCGAGGAGCGGCTGCCGGCCGCCACACTGCACGTCCTCGCGGGCGAGGGCCACTTCAGCGGCCTGGTGCGCCACGCGGCGGCGATCCTGGGCGGGCGAGTCGACCCGTAGAATCGCAGGTCCGTGTCGTCGCGACCGGATGCACGCAGCGGCGGCTGGCCCCCCTCTCGCAGACGATCGCCACGTCCTGGCGGCGACGATCCACGCCGGCGCCGCGTCGATCGCGACGAGACACCGCCAACGACCCCGATGCCCGCGCCAGCCTCCGCCCCGCCGTCGACCCGACCGCCGCCCCCGCCGGTCAGTCGGTGCGCTCCCCCGGCACGAGCAGCCCGTACTCAACGCTCAGGCGGCGCAGCGCGAACACCTCGTCGCCGAGCGCGCGGGCCAGCAGCGCATCGATCTCCCGGTAGCGGGGCTGGTGAACCCAGGGGCGGCGCGCCAGCTTGCGATCGTTGAGCCAGTACCGGGACCAGCCCGCCGTGGTCTCGAGGAACTCCAGGGCGAAGGCCTCGCCGTGCTCGAGCGCGCCCAGCACGCACACGTCGATGTAGGACTGGAGGACCGGGTACCCGAAGGAAGCCGCGGCGAGGTCGGTCCCGGGGTCGCCTCCCGTCGGCGAGTCGGGCACGTAGACCCAGACGCGAGCGGCGGGCGGCAGGCGCTTCCAGGACAGGAAGCGCAGATCGGCCCGGGACAGCTCCCGCCGCGCGTAGCCGGACTCCCGCTCGTCCAGCGAGGCCAGGTCCTCGCAGGGATAGACCACGCCGTTGATCGTCGCGGACGATCTGGGATCCCGCTCCAGCCCCAGCGCGGTGAGCCTCGCCGCGGGGGCCTGGAAGTTCCACCCCCGACGGAGGCCGGCGCTCGCCTGGACCCGGACGGGCACAGCAGCCCCCGCCTCAGGGTTCGACGCGCGCCGTGACTCGGTGTTGATCAGCGAGCCGAAGCCAAAGACGAAGTGCTCCGGAGGCTCAACGAGCAGGCCGGGGCGCGGGTCCAGCGGTTGGGGCAGCGCAGGCGACTCGATGGGCTGGCGGGGCCCGAACCGCTCCCCGTAGGCCTCGGGCAGCCGGCGGGCCGCGAAGGTGTTCTGCTCGGGGTCGCGTGGGTGGGTCGCCAGGAGCCGATCGATCCGCTGCCACGCCGGCTGGTGGACCCAGGGGCGACGGGCCACTTCGCGATCGTCGAGCCAGAAGCGCGACCAGAATCCGCAGCTCTCCAGGTACTCGATGGCGAAGGCCTCGCCGTACTCCAGGCAGCCCTGCACCACCAGATCGACGCCGGACTGCAGGATCGGGAAGTGCGCGTCCGGCGGCGCGTGGTCGCGGGCGACGAACATCCAGATCGGCAGGTCGGCGGGGGGGAGCTCCTGCCAGCCGACCGGCTCGAAGAACGCGGGGTCCATCGGCACGATCTCCCCGTCGTTGGCGGGGCGGAAGAGCCCGTCGCCGTAGAAGGCGGTGAGCACGCCGTTGATGTCGTGAGCGCGCTCCCCGGCTGCTGCGGGGCGGGCATTGACCGTGGTCTGCAGGCCGTTGACGCGCGCGAACCAGCCGCGCACGAAGCCGGCCTCCCGGCGCAAGCGACACGGCAGGCCCACGCCGTCGAGCTCGAAGCCGCCCGCCTGCGCGAGCTTCGAGCGGTAGGCCGTGTTCACCAGGAAGTTGGGCGCGAAGAGGAAGCCCGTGGGCGGTCGGATCGGGGGAACGCTCATCCCAGCAGACCATCCAACCACGCCTGGACCGGGGCCATCGACGACAGGGCGGCCGCGACCAGCACGAACAGGACGATGCACAGGGAGCCGATCGCAGTCGCGGGGTGGATGCGCGCGAGCCGCCGGCGGTCGTACACCCACAGCGGCGCCAACAGGCCGATCCACAGCGCCGGCATCAGGAATACGGGCGCGCCGGTCGCCGCGCAGAACCTGCCCAGCGACGGGCCCAGCAGCGCGGCGCCGGCCAGGACCATCAAGCGCCGGTGCGCCTCCAGATCGCGCCGACGCGCGCGGAGCCCCAGACCGTAGAGGCCGGCGAAGTTCAG
>CALCXL010000708.1 GCA_937907595.1 uncultured Pseudomonadota bacterium | reverse complement strand
GGCCCAGCCCCCGTCCCCCTTGAGCCCCAGCTGGATGTAGGTGCGTCGGGCGGTGCTGCCGTCGGTGACCATGACGTAGGGCTTGTCCGAGTCGGGCTCGGAGATCGCCTTCTCCGGGATGGCCAGCACCCCGTCCTCTTGCTCCAGCACCAGCCGGGCGGTCAGGAAGAGGCCCGGGCGCAGGGCGCCGTCGGCGTTGGGGATGCGGATGCGCACGGTGAAGGTGCGCGCGCCCTGGTCGGCGGAGGCGTTGATCAGCGCCACCTCGCCCTCCCACTCACGCTCGGGGAAGGCGCTGCTGGTCACCAGGACGCGCATGCCCGCGGCCACCCGGCCCAGGTCGACGTCGGGCACGTGCACGTCCAGGCGGATCGGGTCCAGGCTCTCGATGGAGACCAGCGCCGGGGGCCCGCCCATGCCGGCCATGCCGGTGAAGAACTCCCCCTGCTCCAGGAAGACGCCGGTGATGGTGCCGCTGAAGGGGGCGGTCAGCCGGGCCTTGTTGATCTGGTTCTGGAGCACGGCCAGCGACGCCTCGGCCTGCGCCACCTGCGCATCGGCCAGCTGCAGACCCATGGCCATCTTGTCGATCTGCTGGCTGGAGGCGGCGCCCTCGGCCTGGAGCATGTCGACGCGGGCGGCCTCCTGCCGGGCGTCGGTGGCCTGCAGGCGGGCGAGGTTGGCCGAGCTCTGTGCCTGCTTGAGCTGCAGGCTCATGGTGGAGACGTCCAGCTCCGCCAGCACGTCGCCCTTCTTGACCTTCTGGCCCAACTCGACCTTGAGGGAGCTGACCACGCCCTGGCCCGAGGGGGCGATGCGCGCCGAGCGGTCGGCCGCGGCCACCCCGCCCAGCTGCAGGCTGCGGATGAGGGTGACGGGGGAGGCGACGGCCACGCGCACGGGCACGGCCTGCTCCGTTGCGGCGGGGGCGGCGACGCCGTCGGTGCTGTCGGTGGAGGGGCAGCCCAGCAGGACCAGGGCGGCGAGCAGCGCGAGGCGGTTCATGGGTCGGTCTTTCGGGCGGCGCCGCGTCGGAACATGTCCACGGCGAAGGTGACGACGGGGCGGAGCGGCTCCTGGGAGCCGTCGAGCTGGATGTTCACGGCGGCGGTGTGCATCAGGCCCAGGAAGCAGACGGCCAGGTCGCGGGGGTTGGCGTCCATGAGCTCGCCGTCGTCGATGCCCCGCTGCATGAGGCTGCTGACCAGCCCCAGGTAGGCCTGGCGGGCCTGGGAGGCCTGCTCGGGGTCCGGCGCGGCGCCGGTCTCGGGGTTCTGGTGCAGGCTGATGAAGACCTGGATGAGGGCGGCGTTCTCCTCCCCGAAGGTGATGAAGAAGTCGACGAACTGCTCGAAGGCCTGCTGGTAGGTGGCGCCCCCGAGGATCGCGGCGGCCGCGCCCTCGCCGAAGCCGGCGATGAGGTCCGAGCACATGCGCGCGAACAGCGGCTGCTTGCCCTTGAAGTAGCCGTAGAGCGTGGCGGGGGCGCAGCCGCTCGCGCGGGCGACCTCCTCCATCGACGCGCCGTGGTAGCCGTGCTCGGCGAACACGCCGGCGGCTGACTCCAGGATGGCCTCGATCGCGGCTTCTCGTTGTCGTCTTCTGAGGGTCATTCGGAACTCCGAATATTGATTCGGATCTACGAATAGCGGACGTCGAACGATCGATCAACTCACCGAATTCCAATTCGGTGGGCTGTCCACCGGGGGACGCCGCCCCGGAGGGTGTGTTTGCGCACAGAGGATGCGTCGGGGGACGGATCGACGCCATGCAGCCGATCGTTGCCGGCGTGGGCGTGGAGGGAGCCGGTCGCCCTCGACTTCTTGTCCCCCGGGAACAACCCTCTGCGCCCGCGGGTCCATCGCCCTGGAGGATCGACCATGAAGAAGGCCGGGATCGCCGCCCTCGTCCTGCTGGCGCTGGCTGCCCTCGCCTGGATGTTCTGGCCCGACCCTCCGTCGGCCCCCGCGATCGAGGCGACGTCCGCGCCCCCCGTCGCCGCCCGCCGCCGCGCCGCGCCGCGCCCCCCGCCCCTGGACATCGACCGCTTTCGCGCCTTGGAGGAGGCCGCCCGCGCCCCCGCCGCGGAGCCGCCTCCGGAGATGGCCCGCGCGGTGGTCTGCCGCCTGGCTGCGCGCACCCTGGAGCAGCGCGGGGTGGCCAACCTGGCCGGTCCCTACGGCATCTGGGGTCACGGCGCGGCGTGGGCGGCGGGGCAGGAGCTGCGCCTGTCCGTCGACCAGCCGGTGGAGGAGGTCTACCTGCACTTCGCGGGCTACCAGCCGACGCAGATCGAGATCGTGCACGGGCCCGACGGCCTGCGCTGCGCCCCGGATCCGGTGCACCTGGTGCCCGGCGAGTCCCTGGTCAGCGGGGTGGTGCGCAACGCCTTCGGCGCCGGCCAGGGGCGGGTCTGGGTGGAGGGCTGCGGCGCGCATGCGGTCACGGAGCCCGACGGCAGCTACGAGCTGAGCGTGCTGCCGGGCGCCTGCGAGGTCCGCGCCTTCCGCCAGGACGGCGTGTTCGTGGCCCGGGGCCTGCCGGTGCTGGTGCAGGCGTCGGCTCGCATGGATCTGGAGCTGGATCTGGTGGTGCCGGAGTTCCGCACGGCGGGGCTGGGCGCGCGGGTGGAGGAGAGCGACCTGGGCATCCTGCTGCGGCGGGTCCTGCCCGGCGGCGGCGCCCAGGCGAGCGGGCTGCGGTCGGGCGATCTGGTGCTGGAGATCGACGGCGAGCGCACCGTCGACCTGCCCCTGGGCGACTTCGTGGACCGCGCCCTGGGCGAGGACGGCACCGACGTCGAGCTGCTGGTGCTGCGCGGCGACGAGGAGATCGCCGTCACGGTGCGCCGGAGCACGATGGGGGGGTGAGGTGGCGACGACCTTCCGGGCAGGCGGCCAGGGGGAGCGCGAGCAGGAAGAGGGGAGGAGGGCGCGGCGCCTGCCCGGATTGTCCCGCCCGGGAGTCTGGCACCCGGGGCCCGATGCCTGTATGAGGCCCCGGTGAGCGATCGCGACAAGGCACTGGACTGGGACTGGGCGCTGCTGTTTGGCGCGTGGCTGATCACGGCCGTGGCGTCGCTGGGCAGCCTGTTCTTCAGCGAGGTGATGGACTTCGCGCCCTGCTCGCTGTGCTGGTACCAGCGGGTCTTCATGTACCCGCTGGTGATCGTGCTGGGCATGGGGCTGCTGCCCTTCGACCGGAGCGCGGTGCGCTACGGCCTGCCCCTGGCGATCGGCGGCTGGCTGGCGGCCGGCTACCACACCCTGCTGTACGAGGGGATCATCCCCGAGACGATGTCGCCCTGCACCAAGGGCGTGTCGTGCAAGGAGGAGTACATCGAGGTCCTGGGGTTCCTGTCGATCCCCGCCCTGTCGTTGGTTGCATTCACGGTGATCGTCAGCGCATTGATCGCGGTGCGCAGGAGAGAGAAGACATGAACAAGCAGGTGATCGTCGGGGGCGCGGTGCTCATCATGGGGCTGGGCTTCGTCCTGGCCGCCACGCTGTACGAGGGCCAGGAGCAGGAGCGCGTCCAGGCCATCGTGAAGGACGAGGCCGCGGTGCTGGCGCCAGCCCACGCAATCTCCAAGGGGCCCCAGCACGCCAAGGTCACCATCGTCGAGTTCTTCGACCCGGCCTGCGAGTCCTGCGCCCGCGTCTACCGCCCCGTCAAGGAGCTGTTGGCCGCCTTCCCGGATCAGGTGCGGCTGGTGCTGCGCTACGCCCCCCTGCACGTGGGCTCCGAGGGCGTGTGCCGCATGCTCGAGGCGGCGCGGCGCCAGGACCGCTACTGGCAGGTGCTGGACGTGATGTTCGCCACCCAAAGCCAGTGGGCCAGCCACCACCACCCCCAGCCCGACCTGCTGTGGGAGCTCATCCCGGCGGCGGGCGTGGACATCGACATGGACCGGCTGCGCGCGGACGCCGCCGAGTTCGCCATCGGCTCGCTGGTGCAGCAGGACGTCGAAGACGGGGCCAAGCTCGGCGTTCGCCAGACCCCGACCTTCCTGGTCAACGGCCGGCCGCTGCCCAGCTTCGGGCTGCAGCAGCTGCACACGCTTGTCTCCGAAGAGGTCGCTGCGAACTACTGATTGCGTCGGCGGCGCATCCCCAGCAAGCCCAGGAACGCCAGGCCCAGCGCCGCGAGGGGGCTGCCGTCGCCGGCGAGTGAGCCGCTGCAGCCCGCGCAATCGCTGTCCGTGCCCGCGGAGTCGTCGTCGTCGGCCGCGTCGTCGTCGTCGGCCGCGTCGTCGTCGTCGGCCGCGGAGTCGTCGTCGTCCGCCGCGTCGTCGTCGTCTGCCGCGTCGTCGTCGTCGCCCGCCGAGTCGTCGTCGTCGGCCGCGTCGTCGTCGTCGTCGGCCGAATCGTCGTCGTCGGCCGAATCGTCGTCGTCGGCGGAGTCGTCGTCGTCGCCGAGCTCGTTGCCCTCGCCTTCGATCGTGAACGTGAAGTCCGCGTCGTTGTTGGGCACGGTCACGTCGGCCTGGAAGGGCCCCGACGCCAGCGCCTCGACGTCCAGTACGAACGCCGTAGCGCCCAGGGCCTCAACGGCCGCGTCGGGCGCGTCGACGAGGGTGACGAGCACGTTGACCGCCCCGGTGACCTGGACCAGGTCGGGGCTGCCGGTCAGCAGCAGCTCCGCGCCACCGAGGTTGTCGATGTCCCAGGAGAAGGCGCCGGGGACGCCCACGGCCAGGTCGCCCAGCTCGTCCGTGGCTCCATGGGGCACGACGTCGCCACCGCGCAGGAGCTCGAAGCCGGGCTCCACGCCCTCGGCGGTGACCGTGAGCACGGTGGGGCTGTCCGGATCGTCGCTCGCGATCACCAGATCGAAGGACGCGACGCCCGTGCTGTTGGTCGCGAACTCGACGATGAAGCCCTCGCTCGCGGCGGGGTCTATCGAGCTGCTCGCCGGCTGCTGGGTGATCGCGACCGTCGCGTTGGCGACGCTCTGGAGCTGCACCGAGAAGGGGACTCCCAGCAGGTTCAGGGCAGCGTCACCGACGTTGTGGATGTCGTAGGTCCAGGCCGTCGTGGCGCCGACCAGAAGCGGCCCCGCGTCGTCGATGCTGCCCGAGGCCCAGACGTCGGCCCCGCGCCGCAGCTCCAGCTGCGAGCGAACGCCCACGCCGGACACCGTCACCGTGATGGAGGGGGACTGCGGGTCCGTGCTCTCGACCACCAGGTCGAAGGCCCAGGCGCCCCCGTCCGTCACCGTGTACTCCAGGGTGAAGGCGTCGACGGCGTTCGGGCCCAGCGTGCTCGCCGCCGGCTGCGCGGTGACGGAGGCCACCACGTTGGAGGCGTTGAGGATGGCGACTGCGTCGGGGGTCCCCGTCAGGTCGACCGCGGCCGTGCCGATGTTCTCCAGGTCGTAGTTCCAGGTGACCAGCTGCCCGATGCGGACGTCGCCGGCGGGCTCCACGTCGCCGTCCGAGAGCACCGTGCTCCCCCGCGACAGCTCCAGCTCGCCCTGCACCGCGTCGCCGCTCACCGTCAGGCTGTAGACGGAGTCTTCCAGGGTGTCGGTGGTCACGATGAGGTCGAAGCTGAAGGGACCCGGGGCCAGGGGCGTGTACGCGACCTCGAAGAGCTCGACCCCGCCCGGCGGGATGGCCGAGCTCACCGGGAGCACCACGACGGCCGCGTCCACGTTGCTGGCGTTGTCGGTGATCACCGCCTGCGGGCCGCCGATCAGGTTGAGCACCGCGGTGCCCGTGTTCTCGATGGAGTAGGTGAGGGAGGCCCCCGGCAAGGGCACGTCGCCCAGGGGATCCGTCCCGCCGTTGGCCCGGACGACGGCGTCGCGGCTGACGGCGTAGTCCGAGGCGATGCCCACCCCGCTCAGGGTCACGGTGAAGCTGCCTTCGTCGGTGTCGTCGCTGAGGATCGTGACGGCGACGCTGAAGGGGCCGACCGAGTCGACCGTGTAGTCCACCGTCACGGGCGCGCTGATGCCGACGCCCAGGGTGGCGGGCGGCTGCGAGCCCACCGACGCGACGACGTTGAGCTCGCTCGACAGCACCACGGGGGTGCCCGGGAGGCTCAGCTCCATCGTGCCCACGTTGGTGAGATCGACCGTCGCGGCCAGGGCCGCCGCGATGGGCACGTCGCCCAGGTCGAAGACGTCCCCGTCGGCCACGGGGGACCCGTCGACGGTCACGTCGAGCTCGGGATCCACCGAGGTCCCCGAGATCGTGAAGGCGAAGGGGTCGTCGTCCGGATCGTTGTTCGGGACCGAAACCTCCACGGTGAAGGGCCCCAGCGCCTGGGGCGTGTACTCGACGACCAGGTCCGTGGTGGTGGTGGGCGCGACCGGGCTGTCCGGCTGGGTCAGGACCGCGGCGCTCAGGTTGCTGGCGTTGGTGAGGGCGGCGGCAGCCGGGCTGTTGGTGAGCACCAGCTCGGCGTTGCCCTCGTTGTAGAGCGTCCAGGTCCAGCTGGAGGTCACCCCGACGCGGGCGTCGCCGATGGCGTCCACGGAGCCGTTGGTCACCGGCTGGGCCCCGCGCGTCACCGCCAGGCGGGCGGACGTGGCGTCGCCGGACACGGTCCAGGAGTAGCTCGGGGTGTCGGCGTCGTTGGATGCGACTGTCAGGACGAAGGACCAGGGGCCGTCCTCCAGGGGGGTCAGCGCGACGCTGAAGGGCTGGGAGCCGCCCGCGGCCACAGTGGCGGCTTGGGACGACGACACAGCGGCCTGCACGTTGAACTGGTTGGCGAGGAAGACGTGGTCGGGGCCGGGCGCCGTGAGGCTCAGGGCGCCGGTGCCCGAGTTGAGGATGTCCCAGGTCTGCACCTGCTGGACGCCGGTGGTGGACGCGGCGATCACGTCGACGCCCCCGGGGGCGATGGGCGCTGCCAGGCGCTCGATCGCGATGTCCGGCGCGACGGTCGCCGTGCCGTTGAGGGTGAGGGTGAAGGGCGCGCCGTCGAGCCGGGGGTCGTCTGCCTCAAAGCCGACGTCGAAGCTGAAGGCCCCCGCGCCGACCGCGGTGAAGGACACGTCGACGGACGTCGAGTCCCCCGGAGCCACCACCGTCTCGGCGGGGTCGGTGACGGCGAGGTTCTGCACGTTGCTGCCGTTGCTGGCCGCGAAGGTCCCCGCCGACAGGCTCAGGTCGAAGTCCCCGCCGTTGGCGAGGGCCAGGGTCAGGCTCTGGGGCACGACCGCGGGCAGCGTGCCCAGGTCCGCGGCTTCGCCGTCGCCCAGGAGGCCCGATCCGGCGTCCACCAGCGCCTTCTGAAACTGCCCCACGAGCAGGTCGTCCAGCATGAGGCCGTCGTTGATGGCCGGCTCGAATCCGCGGGCCTGGATCCGCACCACCAGCTCGTCGGAGTAGGCGGCGCCCGCGTCGATGAGGGCCTGGGCCAGGTCGACCGAGGCCCGGGTCCAGCCGGGGGCGACGGGTGCGGAGAAGTCGAAGTCGAAGGCCTTGAGCAGCCAGGTGTCGCCGCCGTCCACGGACACGAACACGCCGTCGGCGTCGTCGTCCTCCTCGTTGGCGTTGTTCCAGCTGAAGTCCATCCGGATGGGGTCGTCGACGGGGTCCAGGGCCGACAGGTCGAAGTGGTAGTCCAGCGCGCCGACCGCGTCCCCGTTGGGGAACGAGATGTGCGCCATGTAGGGGGCGGACTCCGGGACGACGGTGATGAATCCACCCAGGAAGTCGTCGACGTCGACGAGCTCCACCTCGTCCACCGCCGCAGCGTTGACCGTCGTGACGGTGCTCGAGACGAGTCCGACGACCGCCGCTTCGGGGTAGTCCCCGGGGGCGAAGGCCGGAGCGCGGTTGACGACGACGGACTCGAAGTCGTCGCCGATGGGCGTGTCGGCGGTCGGCCCGTAGACCGAGAGGAGGGGCCCGACGATGGTGCCGCCGACGACGTCGACGGCGCCCGGGGCGACCACCAGGTCCGCGGCGTCCACGGACAGCGCAAAGGTGTCGCCCGGGAGCGCGCCCGAGCCCAGGT
>CALCXL010000707.1 GCA_937907595.1 uncultured Pseudomonadota bacterium | reverse complement strand
CGAAGCCGCCCGGGAGACGCTGTCGGCGGCGCGGCAGGCAGCGAACAGCGAGCGCGGCGACGCCGACGGCGCCCGAGCGGAGATCGACCGCCTGACCGAGGCCCTGGCCCAGACGGAGGCGTCCCTGGCGGCGGCGCAGGGGACCCTGGCCGAGGCCCAGGCCGACGCCGACCGCGCGTTCGAGGCCGAGTCGCGGCTGGGCGACCGCGTCGCGTCCATGCAGGGGAGCACCGCGGAGCTGGAGGCGGCCCTGGCCCAGGCCCGGACCCTGGCCGAAGAGGCCGCCCAGGAGCGCGACGCCCTCCGCACCGAGCGGGACCAACTCCTGGAGCAGATCGACGAGGCCGCGCCCCTGGCCATCGACGACACCGCCCAGCAGCTGGAGGCCATGGAGGCCCTGCTGGGGCACGTGCGCGAGCAGCAGCGCGATCTGGTGGGCCGACTGGACGCGGCGATCGCCGAGCGCGACGAGGCCCGGGCCGCGGCCCAGGCAGGGGGAGGCGCGGCGGGGGGCGCGACCGACTTCGGCCCCGTGGAGTCCGCCCAGGCCGCCCTGGCCGCGCACCTCGAGCAGGGCCTGGCCAACTGGAAGGACGTCGAAGGCGGGATCGGCCGCCAGGTCCAGGCCCTGCTGGGCGTGGCCGCCAAGCACCCCGAGCTGCAGACCAGCCTCTACCCCATGCTCGGCGGGCTGCAGGAGCTGCTGGACGGCGGCCGCAGCCTCGTCACCCAGGGCCGGGACCTGGCGGCCCAGGAGCAGCAGGCGCTCGCGGCCCTCAAGGGGAGCTGATCGCCGGACGCCTCCGGGGCCCAGCATGGCCGCCTACACCGTCCTGGTAATTTACGCCAACCCAGGCTAGCGTCGCCGTGCCCCAAGCCAGGGGCTTGAGGAGACCATGACCATGCGTACCATTCTTCACTTGCTGCTCTGCCTGGGGCTCTTCGCCATCGTGGGCTGCCCCACCGGCGACGACGACGACTCCGCCGGCTCCGACGACGACGACACCGCGGACGACGACGACAGCGCCGCCGCCGCCGACTGCGGCACGTTCTGCACGGATCTGTTCGCGACCTGCACCGGCGCCAACGAGCAGTTCGGCGGCGACATCGTGCGCTGCGAGAACGACTGCCCCGGCTGGCCCCTGGGCGTCGCCGGCGACACCGCGGGCGACAGCTTCGCCTGCCGCGACTACCACCTCGGCGCCGCCGCCGGCGACCCCGCCCTGCACTGCCCGCACGCCGGCGGACAGGCCGTCTGCGTTCCCTGATGCGCTGAGGGTCCCTCGGGACCCCCATCATCGGACACGACTCAGGGGTCGACGGGGGACTCTCCCTCGTCGGCCCCTGGCGGTTCTGGGGCCTCGTCCTCGGGCGCGTCCCCGCCTGCGGCGTCGTGCTCCGTCGCGTCCTCGTAGCCAGCGTCGTCGTGATCCGTCGCGTCGCCGTCGTCCGTCGCGTCCGCATCGCCGCCGTCGTCCGTGACGTCGCCATCGGCCTCATCGCCCCACGCCGCCTCGCCGTCGCGGGCGCCCCAGGTCCGGGCCGGCCCCACGTCCGCCGCGCCCTCCGCTGCACCCCACGGCTCCGCTCCCTCCACGGCACCCCAGGGCTCCGCTCCGCCGCCCGCGGCCGCCAGCCGGCGCTCGGCCCGCCAGTCCCGCAGGTCGCCGAACAGGAAGCCCAGGCACAAGGCCACGCAGAGGCCGTAGAACATCCAGTTCACGTAGAAGTAGGACGCGGTCGTGCTTCCCGGGGCGTAGTAGGTGGCGGCCATGAACAGCAGCACGGCGCCGCCCAACCACCCCGCCAGACCCATGATCCCGCGATCGGGGCCGGTGCCGGCCATGGGCTGCTCGTCGGGGTCCCCGTCCCGGGCCAGGGGCAGGCCCGCGGCGCCCAGCAGGAAGAAGATCGACCAGGTGGAGGCGTAGTAGCGGCTCAAGACCACCGCGCAGAAGACCGAGAACATGGCCAGGACGAAGCCGTCGATGTCCCGGCGACGCCAGAGGGCGGGCAACAGCAGCAGCAGGCCCAACCCCTGCAGGCCCCGCTTGATCCCGTGGCCTCCGTCCAGCTTCGCCTCCCGCGCTCCCTGCCGCTCGGCCCAGAACCGGCCCTTGGTGGGAGCGTGGATCGCCAGCCGGCCCACGCCGACCCGCTGGTTGGAGGTCACCGCGTGGGTGTGGCTGTGCCGGCCGATCTTGTCGACCCACTCCGGCCAGGTCTGCAGCCCCCGCCCGGTGAAGTGGGAGCCAACAAACAGCACGCCGCAGGCCAGCGTGAACGCGAGCAGGAAGCCCCGGTGCCGCGCCTTGATGCCGAACCACGCGGCCCGCAGGGGGTCGTCGCCCCCGGCCCGCAGGCCGCCCCAAGCCCCCTTCCCCGCCTGGATCACGAACGGCAGGATCAGGAAGCCGGGGAACACCCGCGTCATGGCGCCCCAGGTCAGGGCGACGCCGGCCGATTTGTACCAGCCCCGCCGGTACAGGGCCGCGCAGGCCAGGGTGCTGGCGAACC
>CALCXL010000706.1 GCA_937907595.1 uncultured Pseudomonadota bacterium | reverse complement strand
CTCCGCGGCGAACGGGGACGACGACGACTCCGCGGCGACCGGGGACGACGACGACTCCGCAGACGACGACGATGCCAGCGACGACGATGACGACTCGGCCATCGGGGACGACGACGACTCAGCCGACGACGACGATTCCAGCGACGACGACGACAGCGCGGACGACGACGACAGCGCGGACGACGACGACAGCGCCGCTGCCGCCCCCCTGGAGGTGGCGATCCCCGGCTACTTCTACCCGGGCAGCCTGTGGGGCGACGTGGAGGCGACGGCGGGCCAGACGACCCTCTTCGTGGCCAACCCCAACAGCGGCCCGGGCGGCAGCCAGGACCCCAACTACCTGAGCTGGATCACGGCGCTGCGGGCGGCCGGGGTGCAGGTCATCGGCTACGTGCACACCAGCTACGGGGCGCGGGACGCGGCGACGGTCGAGGGGGAGGTGGCCGACTGGTACGCCTACTACCCCGTCGACGGCATCTTCTTCGACGAGGTCCCCAGCACGTCCACCTGCACGGCGATGGAGGGCCAGTACGACGCCTGGGCCGCCGCCGTGCGCGCCCAGGACCCCAGCGCGCTCGTGGTGCTCAACCCCGGCACGGACACCTGCGAGAGCTACCTGTCCTTCGCCGACGTCCTGCTGACCTTCGAGAGCGCGGCCGCCGACCACGTCGCCTGGACCCCGGCCCCCTGGACGGCCGCCTACCCGCCCGACCGCTTCTGGCACCTGCTGCACGCCGCCGCGCCGACCGACGTGACCCCGGCCATCGAGCGCATGCGCGCGGGCAACGTGGGCCGCGTCTACATCACCGATGACCTGCTGCCGAACCCCTGGGACACGCTGCCCGGCTTCTGGTCGGAGCTGCTGGCGGCGCTCTGACCGGCTGCGGCGCGGTCCAGCCCGCTACAATCCCCCCTGGACCCCGCCGAGGACCCTCGCCCGATGATCCAGACCCAGCTTCAGGAGATCATCCTCTACGTCCGCGACCTGGACGCGGCCCGCGGCTTCTACTCGGACCTGCTGGGCTTCCCCGTGGTCTACGAGTCCGACTGGTTCGTGTCCTTCAAGACGGCGCCGAACGTGCACCTGTCCTGCAACGGCCGCCGGGAGGACTACACCCTGCGCGGCACCGGCGGGCGCGGCACCCTGGTGGAGTTCCGCGTGTCCGACGTCGACGCCGTGCACGCCGCGCTGGAGCGCATGGGGGTGCAGTTCGAGTTCGCCCCCGAGGACAAGCCCTGGGGCCTGCGCGCCTGCGCCACCCGGGACCCCGAGGGCTACCCGGTGTGGATCAGCACCCCGGTGGCCCCGGCGTGAGCGAGACCCCCACGCCCGAAGACCTGGTCCTCCGCAGCGATCCGAACCTGCTCGACGTCGACGTGGAGGCGCCCGTCGCCCGCCTGGAAGACTTCGAAATCCAGCGCAAGCTCGCCAGCAACGAGGGCATCTCCTCCCACCTGGCCCTGCGTCGCGGCGTCTTCGGGTTCAGCAAGCGCGTGATGCTCAAGGTGGCAGACGAGCCCTTCCAGAAGTCCCTGGCGGTGGCCCTGCGCCTGACGGATGAGGCCCGGCTGGGCATGCGGCTGTCGCACCCCAACCTGCTGCAGACCCTGGATCTGGGCCGGGACAACGACCGCTTCTTCCTGGTGCGCGAGTGGGTGGACGGCATGGGGCTGCGATCGCTGATGCACACCCTGTGGACCGCTGGCGAGTCGGTGCCCGTGGAGATCGTGCTGCGGGTGGGCGTGCACATCGCCCGGGCGCTGGAGTACCTGCACCACCTGCGCGGCTTCCACGGCTCGGGGGAGGGGATCGTGCACCGGGCGGTGACGCCCTCGAACATCCTGCTGTCCCGCGCGGGCGAGGTGCGGCTGGCGACGCTGTTCATGGCGCGGCCCACGGGCTCCACCACGCAGATCGACGGCACCCACGCCCCCTCCATCCCCGCCTACCGCGCCCCGGAGCTGGCCAGCGGCCAGATGGGCGACCCCCGCAGCGACCTCTACAGCCTGGGGGCGGTGCTCTACGAGGCGATCGTTGGCCCGGAAGCCTTCGAGGGCGGCACCCACTCGGACTGGGTGCGCTTCCGCAACGACGAGGCGGCCCGGCAGACCCTGCGCACCGCGGACATGGAGCCCCGGCTGCGATCGATCCTGCTGCGCGCCATGGACCCCGACGTGGAGCGCCGCTTCGGCTCCGCCAGCGAGCTCAAGGACTCCCTGCGCCACCTGCAGAGTCAGCTCTCCCGCTCCGACGGCGACCAGCTCCTGCGCGACCTCGTGGCGCGCTCCGCGTAGCCCCCCAGGGCAAGTCCCCCGCGCCGCTCAATCGTCGAAGTCCCCCCGCAGCGTCGGGTCCAGGGCCACGGGCACGTGCAGGTGGTCGGTGACCAGCCCGCCGGAGCCCGGCAGCACCTGGGGCAAGCGCAGGCGGAAGGTGCTGCCCTCGCCGTCCACCGACTCCACGCTCAGCTCCCCGCCCAGGTTGCGCGCGAACTTCCGGCTGATGGCCAGCCCCAGGCCCGTGCCGCCGTACTGCCGGGTGGAGGTGCCGTCCACCTGCCGGAACTCGTCGAAGATGCGGCTCAGCTCGCCCTGGGGGATGCCGATGCCCGAGTCGGCCACCGCGATCTCCAGATCCGTGGCGCTCAGGCGCCGGGTGATGACGGTGACGTTGCCCTCGTGGGTGAACTTGGTGGCGTTGTTCACCAGGTTCATGAGGATCTGCTGCAGCTTCTGCCGGTCCGAGCGCAGCACCAGCGCCCCGGCCTCGTCGTCGTCCCATCGCACCTGCACGGGCTTGTCGACGATGAGGATGCGCGCCGTCTCCACCACTTGCTCGACGACCTCGCTCAGCTGGAACTCGTCGACCCGCAGGTCCATGGCCCCCGCTTCGATCTTCGCCAGATCCAGGATGTCGTTGATCAACGTCAACAGGTCCCGCGCCCGCGCCGCGATGCCGTCCACCGCGCTGGTCTGCCGGTCCGGCATGGGGCCGTAGATCCCGCCCAGCAGCAGGTCGGAGTAGCCGATGATCGCGTTGAGGGGCGTGCGCAGCTCGTGGCTGACGTTCGCGATGAACTGCGACTTCATGCGGTTGGCTTCGAGGATCTGCTCGTTCTTGCGCCGCAGGTCCTGGTTGGCCAGCTCGATCTGGTCGATGTAGGCCTCGTTCTGCCGCTCCAGCTCCCGCTCGTGGGTGACGTCCGACCCCACGATCACCAGGCCCTGCCGCGCGCCGTCGCCCACCAGGGGATCGAAGCTCACCTTGGCCAGGAAGGGGCGCCCCGCAGCGTCCACGGCGGTGAACTCGCGCAGGGCCCGCCCGGCGATCTGCAGGTCCTCCTCCAGGGAGGCGCGCGCCTCCTCGTCGCCCAGCTCCTGGAAGAGCACGGCGAAGTTGCGCTCGCCCACCAGGTCCTCTTCGGGGTAGCCGAACAGGGCCTCCGCGCCGGAGTTGAAGGTGAGGATCGTCCCGTGTACGTCGGTGGCCACGATGAAGTGGCTGGCCGTGGAGTCCAGGACCTGGTTGAGGAAGGCGGTGGTGGCCGACAGCTCCGCGGTGCGCAGCTGGACCTGGCTCTCCAGGGAGTCCGAGGCCTCCTTGAGCAGCTCGTTCTTCTGGCGGATCTTCTCGTAGGCGACGTCCAGGGCCCGGGTGCGCTCGGCCAGCTCCCGGCTGGTGTCCACCAGGGCGTCGGACTTGCGGCTGATCTGGCCCTCCAGCAGGCGCCGCGTCAGCACCTGATCCAGGCAGCGCCGCAGGGTGACGCCGTCGATGCCGGTCTTGACCAGGTAGTCGTAGGCGCCCATGCGGAACAGGTCCGCGGCCAGGCGCTCGTCGCCCTCGCCGGTCACGATGACCACGGCGCTGGGCACGCTGTTCTTGCGCAGCTCCGCCAGCACCTCCACCCCGTCCAGGTCCGGCAGGCGGTAGTCCAGCAGCACCACGTCGTAGGGCTGCTCCACCAGCATGGACAGGGCCTGGCCGCCGGTGGTGGCCAGGGCGATGGACGCCGAGGGGTAGGCCCGGCGGATCAGGTCCGCCATCAGGCCCAGGAAGACCTCGTTGTCGTCGACGAGGAGGAAAGTCGCGCCCGCTGCGTCCATCAGGCGCTCAGGGCGACGGCGTGAAGGTGCCGTTGATCTGGCCGCTGAACGTCAAGGCGTCGTAGTCGGGGTTGGTCCCGTTGAAGCCCAGGTTCCAGGCCCCGCTCACCACGTAGTCCCCGTTCATGCCGATCACGTCCTCGTTGCTGCCCACGGACCAGAAGAACCAGAAGATGGCGGTGTCCGTGGTGCCGGGGATGGCCTCGGCCACGTCCCCCAGGTTGGAGCCGCTGACGAAGTACATGTCCTCGGTCAGCACGTACATGCCGACGTGCGTGGGCACCACCCCCGTCAGGGGCGGCTGCGCGAAGACGTCGATCACCGAGTTGCCGCCGGTCATCACCACCAGCTCGTTGCCCGTGGCCAGGTCCTCGGGGATGAGGCCCATGGTCTTGAGGAAGTCGCCCTGCGGGTTGGCCAGCGAGCCCTGCGGCCCGAACAGGATCGCGCCGAAGTCCTGGCTCTGGGTGAAGTGCGTGAAGGGATCGCAGCGCTCGGTGGTGGCGTCGATGGCGGGGGAGCTGGCGGTGACGTCGACCGCGCTGAGGATCTCGATCCGGCCCCGGCACATCACGCAGTCGGCGCCCATGGCGTTGGTGTTGTAGGTGCCCAGCGCGGTGATGGCGTAGGCCTGCTGGCAGTGGCGGACCTGCGGCTGCAGCGACGTCCAGTAGTTCACCAGCATCGTGCCGCTGATCTGCGAGGAGCCGTTGGGCTCGGGCGTCGCGTCGTCGTCGTCGGCCGTGTCGTCGTCGTCGGCCGTGTCGTCGTCGTCCGCGCTGCTGTCGTCGTCGTCGGCGAAGGTGGCGTCGTCGTCGTCCCCCGCCGCGGAGTCGTCGTCGTCGGCCGCGTCGTCGTCGTCGTTGTTGCCGCGTCCGGGCGTGCAGGC
>CALCXL010000705.1 GCA_937907595.1 uncultured Pseudomonadota bacterium | reverse complement strand
AGGCCGACTCCGCGCCCAGGCGCCGCAGGTACCAGGGGCCGGCGAGCAACGCCGCCGTGCTCGCCGCCACCGCCGTCCCGGCCAGGCGCTGCGTCCTGCGATCCCGCGGTGATCGAAGCGCGAGCAGGCCCGCCACCAGCCCCGCGGGGCCGAGGACCAGCAGCGCAGTCTGCTTCGCCAGCAGGGCCGCCCCCGCCAGCGCCCCCGACGCCGCCCACGCCGCCCACATCGCCGCGCCCCCCGCGCGTTCGCCCTCGCCCTCGCCCTCGCCCTCGCCCTCGCTCGCGCCGCCCGGATCGGCCACGTCGTGCGGATGCTCGCCGCCCCAGGCCCGCGCCCCCAGCGCGAGGGAGCAGAGCAGCAGCGCGGCCATCGGCGGCTCCAGCAGGACGTGGCGGCCCAGGCCCGCGACCCAGGGCGACAGCAGCAGCAGCCCCCCCGCCCAGGCCTGGGAGCCCGGAGCCAGCCGCCGCGCGAGGGAGACCGTGCCCCACAGCAGCAGGACCATCCAGCCCAGCCCCACCAGGGCGGGCCCGTCGCCGCTCAGGTCGGTGACGCCCAGGGCCTGCGTCGCCCAGCCCTGCAGCGCCGGCACCAGGGCCGGGTACTCCCCGAAGTCCTCGGTCCAGGCCCGGCGGAGCACCGTCCACAGCCCCGTGCGCTCGGCCTCCTGGTGGAAGAGCTCCAGGGCGCCGACGTTGGTCAGGACGTCGCCTTCGGTCAGGCGGTGGTCCGCTCGCAGCCAGAGGGCCTGCGCCAGCCCCCACGCGCCCAGGCCCAGCGCCCACAGACCCGGCCCCGCCGCCCCGTCGCCGCGCCGATCGACGCTCATGGATCCAGGGGGTCTGGCCCCGGCCGAAACACGTCGGGGCTGGGCTCGAAGCGGGTCACGCGCAGGCCCTCGCGCCGCACCGCGCCGGGCCAGTAGCCCAGGTCGGCCAGGGAGCGCCCGTGCAGGCCCGAGCGCCGCGGGGACGCGATGTAGAAGCTCTGCCAGGCGTCGCTGGCCACCAGGGCCGCCCCCCAGCCCCGCTCCAGCATCAGGCGGCCGGCGTTGCGCAGGTTGGTGTGGGTGTGCCGCGCCTTCGGGTCCCGGAGCACGCCGCCGGGGGGCCAGCCCTGACGCAGCAGCCACTCGGCCATCTCGTCCGCTTCGACGTAGGGCGTGCCCTCGGGGTGCACGGCGCCGCCGCTGACCAGGAGGTTCGGGATGCCCCGCGCGCGAGCCAGCGCCACCCCCCGCCGCAGCCGCGCGATGGCCCGCGGGTGCAGCGCCATGGGCCGAAGGGCTTGCAAGGGCATGAAGCCCGGCACGATCACCGCGCGCAGGTCGGGGCCGGTCACGGCGGGGAGACTAGCAGCCCGCCGCCGCCAGCCCGTCCACCCCGCCGACCCCTCCGGCGTTGACGTCCGCCTCGCGGCCCTCCAAGGTCGCGCCCGATGTCCGCGCTCCCGCTCGGCCCCCTCCTCGCCACCGCCCGCGACGGCCGCCCCTCGGCCGCGTCGGGGCTGCGGGGCTGTTCTCTCTCCCTCCTGGTCGCCGCCGTGGCGCCCGGCCTGGATGGGTCGTGCCTGCTCGTGACCCCCGACGACGCCGAGGCCCGCCGCGCCGTCGCCGAGCTCCGCTCCTTCCTGCCCCCCGACGCCGACGTCCGGCTGCTCCCGCCCTGGGACGTCGCCCCCTACAAGGGCTACTCGCCGTCGGCCGCCGTCACCCGCACCCGCCTGGGGGTGCTGCACGCCCTCGCCACGGCCCCCCGCGGGCTCTTCGTGGTGGCGCCCGTGGCCGCGCTCCTCAAGCGGGTGCTGCCCCCCGCCGCCCTGGCCCGGGCCACGGCGCGCGTGGCGGTGGGGGACGATCTGGACCGCGACGGGCTGCTGCGGGAGCTGGTCCACCGGGGCTGGCTGGCGACGGATCTCTGCGCGGAACCGGGCAGCTTCGCCCGACGGGGCCACATCCTGGACCTGTTCCCGCCCGGGCAGGACCACCCCGTGCGCGTGGAGTTCTGGGGGGACGAGGTGGAGTCGATCCGCTCCTTCGACCCCTGGACGCAGCGCTCCATCGCCCCCCTGGAGCACGTCGACCTGCTGCCCGCCCGGGAGGAGATCCTCGACGAGGCCGCCCTGGCCGCCCTGCCCGCCGCCCTCAAGGCCACCGCCGACGCGCGCGGGCTGCCGCCGAAGGAGCGCATCCGGGTGCAGCGGGAGCTGGAGGAGGCCCGGGTCCTGCAGGAGATCGAGCTCTACCTGCCCCACCTCTGTCCCGATCTGGCCACGGTGTTCGACTACGTCGGCGACGGCCTCATCGTCCTGTCCGCCGCCGAGCAGATCGAGTCGACGCTGGTGGGCGAAGCCGATCGCCTGCACGCCCGCTTCAGCGCACAGCAGGGTCACAGCCGCCTGCTGCCCGATCCGTCGACCCTCTTCCTGACCGAGCCGGCGATGAAGGCCGCCCTGGCCGGTCGCCGCGTCTTCACCCACCACGATCTGCACCCCGGTGACGGCGACGTCGTGCGCGCCGACGTGCCGGACCACCGCGAGCTGCGGGCGGAGATCCTGGCCAGCGAAGGCGACATGCTCGCTCCCCTGGAGCGGCGGATCCGGCTTTGGTGGGAGCAGGGGCGACGTGTCGCGATCCTGAGCCCGTCGCGCGCCCAGGCCAGCCAGCTCCACGAGCTCCTGCGTGTCCCGGTGCGCCTGAGCGACGCCCCCCAACGGGCCGCGGATCTGGTGGGTCTGGCGCCCCGGGTGGGGCCGCAGGAGCTGCTGATCGGCCGGGGCTCGATCACCCGGGGAGCCCAGCTCGACCACGTCGTGCTCATCGCTGGCGAAGAGATCTTCGGTCCCCGCAAGAAGGCCACGGCGCACCGGCGACCGAAGGGCCACGAGGCCATCGGCTCCACGGGCCAGCTCGCGCGCGGCGATCTCATCGTGCACACCGTGCACGGCGTCGGCCGCTTTGAGGGCCTGACCAAGCTGCAGCTGCAGGCCGGCGGGGCCGAGCGCGCCCTGGAGGCCCGGGAGCGCGCCCAGGATCCCAGCTACCAGCCCGGCACCGGAGGGCGCCTGGGCCAGGGCCGCGGCTCCCACAACGACTTCCTGCTGCTGCGCTACCGGGACGGCGACAAGCTCTACCTGCCCGTCCACAAGCTCAACCTGCTGGCGAAGTACGTCAGCCCCGGCGGCGGCACCCCCACCCTGGACAAGCTGGGCGGGCAGACCTGGGCCCGCCGGGTCAAGAAGGTCTCCGAGGACATCCAGAAGGTCGCGCGCGATCTGCTCGATCTCTACGCCCGCCGGCAGGTCGCGAGGGCCCACGCCTACGCCCGCCCCGACGCCTTCTTCGACGAGTTCGTGGCGGCCTTCCCCTTCACGGAGACCCCCGATCAGCAGAGCGCCATCGACGCCGTGCTGGCCGACATGACCTCCGAGCGCCCCATGGACCGCCTGGTCTGCGGCGACGTGGGCTTCGGCAAGACGGAGGTGGCCATGCGCGGCGCCTTCCTCGCCGTGGAGCAGGGCAAGCAGGTGGCGGTGCTGGTGCCTACGACCGTGCTCGCCCTGCAGCACTTCGAGGCCTTCAAGGAGCGCCTGAAGGCCTTCCCGGTGGAGGTGCGCATGCTGTCGCGCTTCCGCTCGGCGGCGCAGCAGAAGGAGACGATCCGCCGCCTGAAGGCCGGCACCGTCGACGTGGTCATCGGCACCCACCGCCTGCTCAGCCGCGACGTCGGCTACCGCGATCTGGGCCTGCTGGTGGTGGACGAGGAGCACCGCTTCGGCGTGAAGCACAAGGAGCGCATCAAGGAGATCCGGGCCGGCGTCGACGTGTTGACCCTCACCGCCACCCCGATCCCCCGCACCCTGCACATGGCCCTGGCCGGCATCCGCGACTTCAGCGTGATCACGACCCCGCCCGCGGGCCGGCAGGACGTCAAGACGTCGGTGGCCCACTTCGCCACCAGCCGCATCGCCGACGCGATCACCGCCGAGCTGGAGCGCGGGGGGCAGGTCTACTTCGTGCACAACAGCGTGCGCACCATCTGGCGCGTCGCCGAGCTCCTCAAGAAGATGATCCCCGGCCTGCGCATCCGCGTGGGCCACGGCCAGATGAACGAGCGGGAGCTCGAGGACATCATGCTGGGCTTCTTCCAGGGCGACTTCGACCTGCTGCTCTGCACCACCATCATCGAGTCCGGCCTGGACGTGCCCCGGGCCAACACCATCATCATCAACCGCGCGGACCGCCTGGGCCTGGCCCAGCTCCACCAGCTCCGCGGCCGGGTCGGTCGGGCCAACGCCCGCGGCTTCGCCCTGCTCCTGGTGCCGCCGGGGCGGACCCTGAGCACCGTCGCCATCGAGCGCCTGCGCGTCATCCAGGACAACAGCGACCTGGGCGCCGGCCACCGCATCGCACAGCACGATCTGGAGATCCGCGGCGCCGGCAGCCTGCTGGGCAAGAGCCAGTCCGGCCACATGTCCTCCGTGGGCATGGCGACCTACATGGAGCTTCTGGAGGCGGCCATCAAGGGCCTGAAGGGCGAGGCCGTCGCCAGCCAGTTCGAGCCGGAGGTCGACCTGCGCGCCGACGCCTACATCCCCGGCGACTACATCCCCGACGAGCGCGAGCGCCTGCTGGAGTACAAGCGCCTGGCCGACGCCCGCTCCGTGCCCGAGCTCGTGGGCCTGCTGGAGGAGCTGGAGGACCGCTACGGCCACCCCCCCGACGAGGTCCGG
>CALCXL010000704.1 GCA_937907595.1 uncultured Pseudomonadota bacterium | reverse complement strand
AGATGTCGACGGCGGTGACCGCGGCCAGGAGCGGCCCGTGGAAGAGCCGGGTCCGCCGGGTCTCTTCGGCGCCGAGGGGCCAGGGCCGCAGGTCCGCAGGCCGCGGGGTGGGCTCGGCCCCGGGCACGCGGAGGCCGGTGGTGGCCGACGCGCTGTAGCGGGGTCGGCCGGACGGGTCGCGTAGCTCCAACTGCCAGGCCCCGGGGCCGGAGCGGGTCACGGCGATCTGCAGGGCTTCGACGCCCTGGTCCAGGGAGACGCCCTGCAGCACACGCAGGCGATCCAGGGTGACCAGGGGCTCCCCCGCCGCGCGCTGGACCGCGGCGACGAAGGCCTCCACCACCAGCGCAGCGGGCAGGACGGGCTCGCCGTGCAGGCGGTGATCGCCGAGGACGGGCCAGAGCGGATCGACGGACAGGGCCTCGACCGTCGCGCTGGGCACGCCAGTCGTCGCCTCGTCCAGACCGCAGCCCAGGACCAGCTCGACCGGCTCGGAGGGGCTGGCCAACAGGTCGTCGACGAAGGCCGCGGCCCCCTCCTGCAGGGGGATCAGGCCCACGCCTTCGCGCTTGAACTGCGCCGCCAGCGCCGCGTTGACCATGCCGCCCTCCCAGGGGCCCCAGTCGAAGGCGACGACGCGGGACGCGGGCCAGCGGGCACCGAGGGAGGCGGCGACCCCGACCAGGGCCTCGTTGGCCATGGCGTAGTCCACCTGCCCGCGGCGGCCGAAGCGACCCGACACCGACGTAAACAGCGCCACCGCAGCCGGGACGTCCTCCCCCAGGGCGCCGAGCAGGGCGGCGAGGCCGTCGATCTTGGTGTCGAAGACCGCGTCGAACTCGTCGGCCGACTTGTCCTCGATCCGCTTGTCGCGGAGCACGCCGGCCCCGTGGATCAGCACCCGGACCGGACCAGCGGCAGCGCGCTCGGCCCCCACGGCAGCGGCGACCGCCGCGGGATCCCGCGCGTCGACGGCGCGGTACTGCACGGTCGACCCCAGGGCCTCCAAGGACCCCAGGGTGGCCCGGATCTCCCGCTCGGCCAGGGCGCGCTGGCAGGCGGCCCCCAACTCCCGGGGGCTGGGGCGGCCATCGGGGAAGCCGTGCTCCAGCAGGGCGCGCTTGACCGCCGCCTCGTCGGTCGCGGCGGCGAGCCAGGCGGGCTCGGGGCCAGGCGCCGCGGATCGGCCGAGCAGCAGGAAGTGCAGCGGGGCACGCCGGGCCAGCGCCGTGATGCAGGCCGCCGTCACCCCGCGGGCGCCGCCGGTCACCACGGCCAGGCTTCCCGCGGGCAGCGCGATCTCCGGCTCCGACGGGGCGCAGGGCACCAGATCGAGCAGCACGGCGCCGTCGGCCCGCAGCCCGATCTCCTCGGGTCCATCGCCCTGGAGCGCGCCGTGCACGGCGGCCGCGGCGAGGTCCGAGGCCAGCCCCGGCTGCAGATCCACGACCCGCGCGCGCAGGCCCGGCCACTCGCGGGCGGCCGTCTTGACGAGCCCGGCCAACCCCAACTGGAGGGGATCGCGGGCGCTGCCGCGGTGGAGCGCAGCAGCCGGATCGTCTCGTCCCAGAACG
>CALCXL010000703.1 GCA_937907595.1 uncultured Pseudomonadota bacterium | reverse complement strand
CGGGGGCAGCACGGCGAGCCCGTCGGGCGGCAGCGCGAAGCCCGCCCACCAGGCCTCGACCGCCGCCCCCGGCCCCATGGCGGGGGCCGGGTCCAGGGGGGCGCGCGGGGACGGGTCCTCGCCGCCGCCGGGGGTGGGCCGACCCAGCCAGCCCGCCGGGGTCAGCCAGTGGCCCGAGGGGCTGGGCAGGCGCAGGCCGTCGATCGTCGCCCCGGGGCCCAACCAGGTGATCGTGCCCCCCGACGCGCCGGGCAGCCGGGCGTAGGCCACCCCGTCCTGCACCGCCTCGCCGACGCCACGGCCGCTGGGCGAGGGAAGGAGCGCCGCGCCGGTGCTGGAGCGCAGCAGCTCACCGCCCCAGCGCGGCGGGATGGCCGAGCCGTCGCCGGGATCCAGGAGCTGGGCCAGCACGTCGCCGATGACGTCGCCCGCGGCCTGCAGCCCGCTGCCGTCGCGCAGGCTCGGGTCCACCGACACGTCCAGATCGCCCTCGGCCTCCCCGCCCGTCGTGCCCCAGAACCCCTCGACCCCGGCCAGGCGACCCAGCGCGGTGCGCAGCTCGTCGTAGCCCAGCAGGCGCCCGCCGCCCTCCACGTCGACCTCCACCCGCAGGGAGCCGGCCGGCCGCTCGTCGCCCTCCCCGGGGTCGCCCGTCTGCACCCCCAGGGCCTCGGCCAGGGTGGTCTCGCCGGGGCCGCTGGCGTCCAGGGGCTGCAGGGAGACGCGGAAGCCAGCTCCGGCAGGGGCGGACACCGTGGAGCTGGAGACCCGCCCAAGGGGGTCCCGGGCCAGGCGCCAGGTCCGATCGCCGCGCTGCGCGCCGGTGACGCGCCCCAGGGAGTCGCGCTCCAGGCTCCAACCGTCGCCGTCCAGGGTCAGCCCGCGGGCCTCGCCGTCGGTGCCGGGGCTGACGGCCGCCACCGATCCGTCGGGGAACTCCAGGCTCTCGGCCCGGCCGGCCGCGTCCCGGCGCAGGGCCCAGGTCAGGGCGTCGGCCTCGCCGATCTGCAGCTCCAGGCGGTCCATCCGCCCCTGGGCGCCGCGCAGGGTCCAGGGCCCCGATCGCAGGACGTCGCCGCTGCGGGTGATGCGTCGACGCAGCTCGTCGCCGGCCGCCTGCACCGACCGACCCCGCCGCCAGCCGATCGTCGCCACCACGCCGTCGGCGTGCCGGTCCAGGAACCACTCGCCGATCGCCTCCTGCGGAGCCCAGCCC
Organism: uncultured Pseudomonadota bacterium; assembly: GCA_937907595.1. Lineage (GTDB taxonomy): Bacteria > Myxococcota_A > UBA796 > UBA9615 > UBA9615 > CALCXL01. Next base: position 9,052 of record CALCXL010000703.1, on the reverse strand, counting down.
ACCAGGGCGCCGTCGGCGTCGTAGTTGCGGCGCCCCCCCGCCACCGCGGTGGGCCCCCAGGACGTGTAGTTGGCGCCCAGGGGCCGGAGCCCGGCGCGCTGGATCTCGGTCCAGCGCCCGGCCCGGTCCAGCACCACGGCGCTGCTGGTGCCCTCGGGGTCGGTGAGGTCCGTCACCCGGCCCGCCCGGTCCCGGCGCAGGGCCCAGGTGGCCCCGCCGACCCGGAGGCCCTGCAGGCGCCCGGCCCCGTCGCGCTCCAGCCGCCAGCGCAGGTCGCGGGGGCCGGCGATGAGGGTCAAGCGGCCGACATCGTCCCGATCCAGCCGCCAGGTGCCGCCCGCCGGGGCCTCCAGGCTGCGCACCCGCCCCGAGCGGTCCCGGACCAGCGTCCAGCGCGACCCGGCGTTCTGGACCTGCACGGCGCGACCCCAGCGGTCCAAGCCGCGCACGACGTCCCCCCGCGACGGGCTGCCCCAACCCACGATCAGGCCGCCCCGATCCCGTCGAAAGCGCAGGCCATCGGTCCCCCGGCTCCAGCCGACGAGCCGGCCCGCCCCGTCCCAATCCAGCCGCAGGTCGCCGCCCCAGGTCATGCCGTCCAGGCGCGCGCCGCGGCGAGAGACGGACCAGCGCCCGCGCTCGGTGCTCACCTCCTGCATCGCGCCGCCCTTGGCGCGGGCGATGCTCACGTCCTGGTAGCCCCCCCGCCAGCCGACGAGGCGCCCGCCGTCGTAGCGCAGCAGCAGGTCGACGCCGCCGTCCACCATGCGGGTCAGCCGGCCGCCGGCGTCGTGGGCCAGCTCCACCCGCCCGCCTGCGGGGGGCTCGAAGCGCAGCAGCCGCCCGCCGTCGTCCAGATCGACCGCCGCCGAGGCGCCCAGGGCGGACTCTACGGACCGCACCATGCCCCGGCGGTCCCGGCGGATCGACACCCCGCCCACCCCACCGATCTCCGCCGAGCGCAGCCGCCCCGAGCGCTCCCGCCAGACCTGCTCCAGGCGGCCACCGGGGTGCTCGATGCGATCGGGCGACCCCGCGGAGTCCAGCGTCACGTCGGTGCGGTGCCCCTCCGGCTCGCTCCAACCCCCGACCCGCAGCGCCATGTCTGCGCGCACCGCCGCGCGCTGGCCGCCCACGTCGACCACCGCGCCCAGGTCGCCCCCGTCGCGCCGCTCGAAGCGGACCTCCTGGTCGTCGGTGGAGGCCTCCAGGAGCCGGCCCCGGTCGCTCCAGGCGAAGCTCCAGGCGCCGTCGCCGTTCTCCACCTCCAGGGGCAGGCCCTGCTCGTCGAAGCGCACCCGCTCCCGCTCGTCCCCGCGCTGCACGGTGCGCACCCGGAGCTCGGCGTCCCAGGACACGTCGACGGAGGCGCCGTCGACCTCCGCCGTCACCGCAAGGCGCTCCTCGCTGCCGGTGGGGTCGCCCAGGGTCACGCGCCCGCGCGGCCCCGAGCCGTGCAGCAGCCGCCCCGAGCGATCGTCGTAGGTCAGGTTCACGCCGCCGTCGGGGCCCTGCATGGAGACCAGACGCCCGCTTTGGTCGTAGGCGAAGCGCAGGGTGCCCCGCGGCGTCTCCACCCGGTGCAGGGCGGGGCCGACGTACTCCAGCCCCACGTCCTCGCCCTGGGCCGAGCGGAAGCCCTGGATGCGGTCGTAGCTGTCGCGGTAGACGTGCACCTCCCGCCGGCCGTCCAGGTCCACGCCCACCACCCGGCCGTTCTCGCGGTCCAGCTCCAGGGGCGGGCGGCCGGCCGGCTCGACCCGCAGCAGCCAGCCCTCCTCGGCGTAGACCTCCACCCCGCCGTCGGCCCGGCTGAGCACCTGCTCCCGGCGGTCCGCGCTGCGGGCCAGCACCCGGCGGCCTCGCTGATCCGAGCGCCAGGCGGCGTCCGGGGGGGGCTCGGGCGCGTCCCCGACGAAGCGCGCGCGCATCTCGCCGAAGAAGAGGGGGTCCGACGCCATCAGGTCCCGCAGCGCCGCCTCCCCCCCGGCCTCGCGCCGCTGCCGGGCGGGGGTGCTGCGACGCCACGAGCGCACGATCTGCTCGGCCAGGTCGGCGGCCTCGGCTTCGCTGGGCGGGGGGCCGGCGAAGAACGAGTCCCGGAACCCGTCGGCGTCCACCAGCACCCGATCGCCCCAGGCCCCCGGGACGATGGCGCGGCCCAGGTCCCAGCTCCAGCCCGGGGCCAGCTCGGGCGACCCGCCGGAGTCCAGGTGGTTGTAGGTGAGGGCCACGCGCCCGTCGGCCGGCAGGTCCGCGCGCACGAAGGTCGGCACCGACAGCACCAGGTTGCCCGACAGCACGCAGACCGCGGCGCCCGCCCCCAGATCGACGTACAGGTCCTCGGGGGTGCCCCAGCCCAGGTGGTCGATGGGGCCGCGGTCGGCGCGGATCCGGGCCACGGGGATCACGCCCTCGGACGCGTCGACGCGCAGGTCCTCCTCGAAGACGTCCTGGGCCTGCACCGTCGACGCCACCAGCGCGAACAGCAGCAGCAGGCGCGTCGACCGGCGGGCAGGGCCCGGCAGCGTGCGGCGGCGTGACTTCACCTGCCCTCCTCTCCCCATCGCGGCGAAGACACCCGGGCTGGCCGCAGCCTTCCTCCGGAAGCTCAAGCTCGCTTCGGGTCCCAGCGGCGGGGGTAGGGGACGTCGCCCAGGGCGCGCATGCGGAAGGCCTTGGGTCCGCGGCGGGGCACGTCGGTGGAGAAGCCACGCAGCTCGTGCGCGATGTCGTCGAACTCGATGAACAGGTACTGGTCGCCGGGGGTGTGCGCCTCGTAGTCCAGCAGGATCTGGCGGAACCCGTGCAGGAACCAGCCCTCGGCGCCGCACTGGTCGGGGAAGTTCCAGCCCGTGTAGACCATCACCTTGGTCTGGCTGCGCGCGTCCACCACCTTGTAGAAGTCCCGGAAGACCTCCTCCATGTTCTGGCGGTAGACCTGGGTGCCCACGCGCTGCCCCTGCCGCCCCCACTCGACCTCCGCGGTCAGCACCAGACGGCGGTAGGGCGCCGCGGGGAACTCCAGCCCCGGCACCCCGGCACCGGTGGGCGGCTGACCGCGCTTGCGCTTGTCCTCCACGCACCAGGCCACGTCCCACAGGTAGGACCCGCTCTTGCGGCGGTCGTCGGTGACGAAGGGCGCGTAGCCGCGGCGCTTGCCCAGGCGCACCAGGCGCGACTTCACCGCCGCGGACCAGTCGCTCAAGCGCTCCGACGTGTCGAGCGATCGCTCCCGCACCATGCTGGCGGCGAACTCGTCGAAGAGCAGCTTCAGGTCCACGAACAACCTCCGGATCGGCCCGGGCGCAGGCCGCCTTGCATGCAGGAGATACAGGAGAATCACGACGCTACCAACCCCCAGGACCGTGCATCAAGGGAAGCTCGGACTACCATCTCCCCATGCTGCTCTGGATCGCCCTGCTCTCGCTGCTCGCGCCCGCCGCCGCCCAGGAGGGGGTGCCGGTCCTCGCGCCAGGGCAGGCCCGGCTGCGCGGCGACGCCATCGGCAGCTTCCGGGGTCGGGTCCTGGACGCGGACACCGGCGAAGGCGTCGCCGACGTGCCCCTGCAGCTGCTGCGCCCCTCCCCCACCGCCGGCCGCACCTGGCCCGAGCCCTGGGCCCCCGAGTCCTGGAACGAGGACGAGAGGCTGCTGACGGTGGAGACGAACGCCGACGGCGCCTTTCGCTTCGACGCCCTCCCGCCGGGCGCCTACCGGGTGCAGGTGGACGACCGCTGGCTGCCCCACGTGTCCGCCGACGCGTACATCGACGCCGGCGACAGCGTCTCCCGCCAGCTGGTCCTGGAGGCGGGCGCCCGCATCACCGGCCGGGTCTTCGCCGACGGGGGGCAGCCGGTGGGCAACCTGCCCGTCTTCCTGGCGGGGCTGGACCGCGGCGACGGGCTCAACGCCGGGCGGGGGCGACCTGCATCGCGGCCGACCCGCGCGGCGGCGGACGGCAGCTTCGAGCTCCGTTGGGTCCCCACCGGAACGGCCTGGGTGCAGGCCGGCCACGCCGAGCTGGGCTACGCGGCGCCGATCGCGGTGCAGGTCGACGGCGGGAGCCACGTCGACGGCGTCGAGCTCCGGGTGCCCGACGAGCGGGAGCTGCTCGCCGCGTCCGAGAGCGGCGGGGGCATCGGCGTGCGGCTGGACTTCACCGAGCGCGGGCCCATCGTCGCGAGCGTGATCGAGGACCTGCCCGCGGCCCGAGCGGGGCTGCTCGCGGGGGACCTCATCCTCTCCATCGACGGCCGACCGACGCGCTTCATGACGTCGCGGGAGTTCATCCAGCGCTGCCGGGGCCGGGTGGGCAGCTCGCTGCGTGTGACCTCCCGCCGGGGCGAGGGGGAGCCCCGGGACCACGAGCTCACGCGGCAGACCATCCCCCGCCGGCGGGAGAAGTGAGCGGCTCCGGCCTGCGGGTGGCCCAGCGCCTGCGCGCGAAGGTCCTGCGCGAGGTCCCGCTCTGGGGGCTGCGCGCGCCCGCCCGGGTGGGGCTCGAAGGCGGCGTGCCCCGCCTGGACTGCGAGGACCCGCGGGATCACCACCGCGCCCGGGGCTTCGTGGACGCCGCCGCGGCCATGCCGGCCCTGGACATGGCCCGCCGCACCTGGTCGGGCCGGTTGGCGGAGCTGCTGGGGGAGCGGACGATCGACGGCGCGCGCGCGCCCGAGCTGGACCTGTTCGTGCGCACGCTGGGCTTTCGGCGGGAGGCCGAGCGCAGCTACCGCAAGACCCCCCACCGCGACGCGCTGGACGCCTACGCCGCCGGCGTCAACGGCTGGGTCGACACCAGCGCCTGGAGCGCCGATCCCTTCTGGGGCGCCCAGGGCAGCCGCCCTCGCCTGTGGGCCCCCGCCGACACCCTCCTGCTGCACGCCGCCCCGGCCCAGGTGGACGACGCCGACGGCCTGCTCCTGGTCGACGAGGACAGCAAGGCGCAGTGGCCCGATCCCTGGGACCGTCGGCTGCGCGCGCTCTGGGCGGTCCTGGGGGGACGCGCCCTCCGGGCCGACGGGGGGCTGGGGGGCGGCGCCGCGTCCTGGAGTCCGGGTCCCATCGCAGGGCGCCAGACGCCGACCCTCCACCGCATCGACGTGCTGCCCGGCGGCGACAACAACCGCGTGCAGGGGGTCGACGGGCGGATCCGACGGCTGCACGCCCGACGCCACGACGTGACGGTGCGCGGCGCGGACGACCTGCGCCCTTGGATCCGCGCGAGCGAGCAGGGCGCGGTGATCAGCGATCTGCTGCAGGTCGCCGCCGGTCCCCTGCCCCCCGCCGGCGAGGCCTTCCTCTGGTCCTGGCCCCTGCGGGACGACGCGGTGGCCAGCCCGCGGTCGCGCGAGCCCCTGCAGGAACGCGCCGTCCCGGCTCCCCGCGCCGACCTGCCCCTCACCCGCCTCGTCCCCCTGCAAGGCGGCGCCTGATTGCGTCGGCCAGTCCCATTGACCCGCCCTCGCTTGTTCCGTCCCCGCCTGCGCCGACCTCCTCGCTTGGAGGGGGAGCGACCCCGCCTGCTCTCGTCGGCCAACGCAAACGTGGACGGCCCGGCGCGATCTTCGACTCAATGGGACTGGCCATCGCCATGAGCCGGCTACACTGACGCTCCATGCGGGCACTGCGACCGATCCATGTCGCACTCTTCCTGCTCGTAGCGGCGCTCGGGGTGCTGCCCCTCAACACGCTGGAGTTCCCGCAGCCGGCGCCCCACGCGCTGTCCGCCGTCTCCGCCCTGCGCATCCTCCTGGGCCTGCCCGTCCTGCTGCTGGTGCCCGGCGCCTTCATCGCCCTGGGCCTGCTGCGGCGCGACCTGCTGCCCCGCGGGAGCTCCGACGAGTACACGGTCGACGCGATCTGGCTGGGCATCGCCGCCGTCGGCCTGTCGCTGCTGAGCCACGTCGTCGACGTCAACGTCCTGCGTCTGCTCGGCGTGCCCATCAACTGGACCAGCCTGGGGCCGATCCTCGCGGTGGAGGCCGCGCTGGGGCTGTGGCTGCTGCGGGGTCGCTGGGCGGGGCTGCGCTTCGCCCCCACCTCCCCGGGAATGCGCCGGGGCCTGCTGGTCACCCTGCTCCTGTTGGGCCTCTTCGCCGGCTGGCAGCGGCAGCACCTGGTGCGCGACGGCTCCTGGTACTTCTACAGCGACGCGATCACGCAGGGCTGGGACGCCACCGACGACCGGGGCGCCATCACCCTGGAGTGGGGTGACGGCAGCGAGTTCGAGCAGGGCGGCACCTTCGAGCGGCGCGGTCGCCTCATGACGCTCCAGATCAGCAACGCGGCCTCCAGCCCGCAGCGGGTGCCCCTCTTCGTCGCCCTGCACGGCCGCATCGGCTACGCCCTGGAGCTCAGCCAGGGGGAGCAGGCGCTGGGCCGGGAGACGATCGCCGCCGGCGTGGTGGGGGAGTGGTCGACGGCCCCGGTGGAACGCTACTGGCAGTGGGGCACGGCGACGGTGCTGGGCACGGCCGTGGTGCCGGCGGGCGGCCAGGCGACGGTCGAATTGCGCGTGCTCCCGCCCGCCTCGGAGACCCAGCCCGATCCGGAGGACACCCGCGTCGCCGCCTGGGCCCGCATCTCCAGCGGCGAGCTCATCGACCACCTGGCCCGGCGCGGCCACCACCACATGCACCCCTTCCAGCTGCTCAACGTCACGGAGAACGTGCGCTGGTCCGACGAGGTCGTGGGCGCCTTCGTGCTGCCCGGCCGCTCCCCCGACGGCAGCAGCACCCTGCACCAGCCCCCGGCCTGGACCTACCTGCTGGCCCCGGCGCGGGAGGTGATGGCGCAGCACAACGCAACGGCCTCGGCCCTGCTGCTGAGCATCGTCTTCTTCACCTCCCTGGTGGGCCTGCGCGCCGCCGAGGACGAGGGCGCACGCCTGGGCATCGGCCTGGGCGTGGTGGCGGCGATGGGCGCGGTGCAGCACGCCCGGCTGATGGTCTCCGACGGCTCCATGAACTTCCCGGACAACCTCTACGCGCTGGCGCTGCTGACCGCGGTGGTGGCCCTGGTGGGCGGTCGCACCCGGCTGTTCGTGCTGTGGGCGCTGCTGGCGGCGACCCTGCGCTACCCCGGCGCGGTGGTGGTGGCCCTGGCCGGCGCCTCCCTGGTGGCGGTGGACCCGGCGAAGCGGCGGCGGGTGGTGGAGATGCTGGTGCGCTTCGGCCTGGGCATCGCCGTCTTCTGCGGGCTGATGCTGGTGGCCGGCATCGCCTCGGGGCGGCTGGAGACCTGGCTCTTCGCCCTCTACTTCGAGACCATCCCCGAGCACTTCGGCCACGCCGGCGCCCTGCCGGTGCTCCGTCGGCCCCTGGAGTTCTCACGCATCTGGCTGCTGGTGGGCGGCGGCGTCGCGCTGCTGGGCCTGCCCTGGCGGGCGCGCCTGTCGAAGGTCGCGCTCATGACGGCCCTGCTGTACGCGCCCTTCCTGGCCTTCATCGACCACTTCAGCCACCACTACTTCCTGCCGCTGATCGCGCTGGTGAGCACGTCCACGGTGGCGTCGATCGGGGCGGTGGAGGACGCGGGGCGCCGACGGATCCTGGGCGGGGTGGCCGCGGCGGTGGCGATGGCGCTGTTCGCGGCGGCGGTGCGGATGGGCATCTGATCGCGGGGCGATGCGATCGGGGGCGACAAGGCCCCTGCCGATGGGCTCAGTAGACGAGCTTGATGCCCGCCATGATCGACCAGCCGCTGAAGCTCAGGCCGCTGACGACGGGAACGCCGCCGCGGATCTGCGTCTTCACGTCGCGGTAGCGGCCTTCGACCGTCAGGTAGACATCGTTGATGCCGGTGCTGGCGTCCAGGCGCCGCGACCGGGAGCGCTCCAGCACGTCCAGCAGGAAGCCGGCGCCGAAGAAGGCCGAGTAGCCGATCTTGTCGCCGGACCACTCGTCCCCGCCGCCGTGCTCGTGCTCGCGGAACAGCGTGTAGTTGAGGCCGAAGCCGCCGTAGGGCACCACGGGCTGCTCGTCGGCGATGTCGATGCCCACCAGCAGGTCCACCGTGATGGGGAACACGGTCATCATGACCTTGCCCGAGGAGGCGCCGCCGGTGAGGAACTGCTGGTCCCCGCTGAACTGGGAGAAGGCGATGCCCACGTCCACTTCGATGTGGACGAACTTGCTCCAGGGCACCAGGCCGAAGGTGACGTTCGGGAAGAACTGCCCCTGGCTGCCGTAGGTGGTCTGGATGTTGGCGTCGTCGAAGAAGATCCCGCCGAAGTTGACCGACGTCGTGAAGCGCTTGGGCGACTGCGGGCCCTCCAGCTCCGGCGCGGCCTGCGCCAAGGAGGGCAGGAGGAAGAGGGCGGCGAGGAGGGGGAGGACACGTCTCATCGATGGCTCCGGCGCCGACGCGCAAGCAGGGGCAGCAAGAAGAGCAGGGAGGCGGCCGAGGGGCCGAAGGAGGAGCCGCAGGAGCAGCCCGGGTCGCCGGCCAACGCCGCGGCGCCGCCCTGCACCGAGGGCGTGGCCGACAGCACCGCCGTGCGCGGTCCCACGTTCCCGTCGGCGTCGGCGGAGGCCACCGCGAAGTACCAGGCCACCCCGTTGGTGAGGTCGGTCAGGGTGTAGGAGACCCAGCCGTCGGCCGTGGCCGGGGTGGAGTCGTCGTCGTCGCCGGCCGAGTCGTCGTCGTCGTCGCCCGCCTCCTCGGTCGTGATCAGCGGGACCACCAGGGGCGAGCAGGTCGTCGTGTCCTCGGTGCAGGCCTCCGGCGTGGACGTGGCGTCGAAGGAGCTGCGGTCGAAGTACAGGACGTAGTGGTCCACCGCCTCGGAGTCCACCTCCGTCCACAGCAGCGCGACCTGGCCCTCGGTGGCGGTGACCGAGAAGTTCTCCGGGGCCTCCAGCGCGCCCAGGTAGTACTCGAAGCTGGTGCGCCCCACGTCGCCCTCGGCGTCGGTGCAGAAGAGGAACAGCCGGTTGGTGCCTTCCACGAGCTCGCTGCCCAGCAGCGTGACCGTCACGGTCTCCCCGTCGTTGGCCGAGCCCGTCACCGAGCCCACGACGTTGCGCGTCTACCCTGGCGCCAACGGCCA
>CALCXL010000702.1 GCA_937907595.1 uncultured Pseudomonadota bacterium | reverse complement strand
AACTTGAAGACCGGCTTGAGCATGGGGACGACTCCTTGGAGGGGGCGCGATCGGAGCACAGGGATCGGGGGGTCGCAACCGCAGGCCTTGGTGCGCCGCGGCCGGGTCCCTATGATGCGCGCCCCTTCCGGAGGCCCCACCCGATGTCCGATCCCCTGGTGCGCTACGAGGTCCGCGATCGCGCCGCGATCCTGACCCTGCAGGCCCCGCCCGCCAACTGCTATTCGCACCCGCTGATGAAGCAGCTGGACGCGGCGATCCTGGAGGCCCGCTTCGACGACGAGGTGGAGGTGATCGTGCTCACGGGCGCCGGGGACCGCTTCTTCTGCGCGGGCGCCGACATCGCCATGCTCGCCACCGTCACCCCCAGCTTCAAGTACTCCTTCTGCCTGCACGCCAACGAGACGCTGAGCCGCCTGGAGCACACGCCCAAGGTGACGATCGCCGCGCTCAACGGCCACGCGGTGGGCGGCGGCTTCGAGCTGGCGATGGCTTGCGATCTGCGCGTGGCGCGCAAGGACGCGGGCAAGTGGGGCCTGCCGGAGATCAAGCTCGGCGTGCTGCCCGGCACCGGCGGCACCCAGCGGTTGACGCGCCTGGTCGGCCACCAGAAGGCGCTGCGCTGGATGCTGGAGGCCAAGACCGCCACGTTCGACGAGGGGCTGGCCGAAGGCGTCATCGACCACGTCTTCGCCGGCGACGACTTCCTGGCTCAGGTGTTGGCCTGGGCCCGCCGCTTCACCGCCCCCGGCACCGCCCCCCTGGCCGCCGGGCTGATCAAGCGCGCCGTGCAGAGCGGCGGGTCCCTGCCCCTGGAGCAGGGCCTGGTCCTGGAGCGCGAACTCCAGGCGCGCCTCTTCGCCACCGACGACGCCACCGAGGGCCTCGACGCCTACGTGGACAAGCGGACGCCCCGCTTCACCGGACGCTGATCATGGACCTGAGCTCCCCCCGCGGCACGCGCGACTTCTTCCCCGAGGACCTGCGACTGAGGACCTGGCTCTTCGAGCACTTCCGCGCCGTGGCCCGCAGCTTCGGCTTCGAGGAGTACGACGCGCCGGTGCTGGAGAGCACCGAGCTGTACATCCGCAAGGCGGGCGAGGAGATCACCGGCCAGCTCTACAACTTCGAGGACAAGGGCGGCCGGCAGGTCACCCTGCGCCCGGAGATGACGCCCACCCTCGCGCGCATGGTGCTCCAGAAGGGCGGCTCCCTCTCCCTGCCCGCGCGCTGGTTCTCCATCCCCCAGTGCTGGCGCTACGAGCGCATGACCCGCGGCCGCAAGCGCGAGCACTACCAGTGGAACATGGACGTGATCGGCGTCGCCGGGGTCGAGGCGGAGGCGGAGCTGCTGGCGGCCATCGCCGCCTTCTTCGCCCGCGTGGGGCTGGGATCGGCGGACATCGGCATCAAGGTCTCCTCGCGACGCGTCCTCCAGGGGGTGGTCAGCGGCCTGGGTGTGCCCGACGAGCACTTCGCCGCCGTCTGCGTGCTGGTGGACAAGCTGGAGAAGGTCCCTCGCGAGGCGATCGCCGGCGACATGGCCGCCCTGGGCCTGGACGACGCCATGGTCGACGCGATCATCGACGCCCTCTCCCTGCGCGATCTGGACGGCCTGGCCGGGGTGCTGGGCGCCGATCACGCCGCGGTGGTGGAGCTCCGGCGCCTCTTCGCCCTGGCGGAGGCCTACGGCATCGCCGACTGGCTGGTGTTCGACGCGTCCGTGGTGCGCGGGCTGGCCTACTACACCGGCGTCGTCTTCGAGGCGTTCGACCGCGGCGCCACGCTGCGCGCCGTCTGCGGGGGCGGGCGCTACGACCGGCTGCTGAGCACCTTCGGCGGCGCCGACCAGCCCGCCTGCGGCTTCGGCTTCGGCGACGTCGTGATCCTGGAGCTGCTCAAGGACAAGGGGCTGCTGCCGGACCTGCCGCCCACGCTGGACGCGATCGTGCTGCCCCTGGGCGAGGACGTGCGCGACGCGGCGACGCAGGTGGCCACGACGCTGCGGTCGAAGGGGCAGTCGGTCGAGCTGGTGCTGGAGCCGAAGAAGATGAAGTGGGCCTTCAAGCACGCGACCCGCCGCGGCGCCCGGACGCTGGTGATCGTGGGACCCGACGAGTGGGCCGCCGGCACCGTGCGCGTCAAGGACCTGGAGTCGGGCGAGCAGCGCGACGTGGCCGTGGGCGACCTGTAGACCCGCCTGAGAACCCCCGGGCGCCGCTGCGCGCCCTCCCCGGAGCGACCATGGATCCCATCTACCTCTGCGGCCCCGCACGCACACCCATCGGCAAGTTCGGCGGCGGCCTCTCCTCCCTCACCCCGGCCGAGCTGTCGGTGCCTGCGGCCCAAGCGGCCATGGAGCGCGCGGGCGTGGCGCCCCAGGACGTCACCGAGGTGATCTGGGGCCACGGCCGGCAGGCGGGCGGCGGCCCGAACACGGCGCGGCAGGTGGGCATCAAGGCCGGCCTGCCGGACACGTCCACGGCCTGGACCCTCAACAAGGCCTGCGGCTCCAGCCTCTTCGCCATCGTGCAGGCCGCTCGCACCATCCGACTGGGCGAGGGCCAGGTGCTGCTGGCCGGCGGGGTCGAGTCGATGTCGCGCACGCCCTACATGCTGCCCCGGGCGCGCTGGGGCTACCGCATGGGCCACGCGCAGATCGTCGACGGGATGTACCAGGACGGCTTCTTCTGCCCCCTGGCGGACCAGCTGATGGGGGCGACGGCGGAGACCCTGGCCGAGCGCTACGGCATCACCCGGGACGAGCAGGACGCCCTGGCCGAGCGATCGCAGCAACGGGCGGGCGCGGCCTGGGACGCGGGGCGCTTCGACGCGGAGATCGCGCCGGTGGAGGTGCCCGGGCGCAAGGGCCCCACGATCGTCCGCCGGGACGAGCACCCGCGGCCGGACAGCACGGTGCAGGCGATGAAGAAGCTCAAGCCGGTGTTCAAGGAGGGCGGAACGGTGCACGCGGGCAACAGCTCGGGGGTGACCGACGGCGCCGCGGCGCTGGTGGTGGCCAGCGCCGACGCCGTGGAGCGGCTGGGCCTGCAGCCCTGGGCCCGCATCGTCGGCTGGGCCTCGGCCGGCGTGGACCCGGCGGTGATGGGGCTGGGCCCCGTGCCCGCCACGAAGAAGCTGCTGGAGCAGTGCGGGTTGAAGCTGGGCGACATCGACCTCATCGAGCTCAACGAGGCCTTCGCGGCCCAGGTCCTGGCCTGCGATCGCGAATTGGGCTTCGACATGGACCGCGTCAACGTCAACGGCGGCTC
>CALCXL010000701.1 GCA_937907595.1 uncultured Pseudomonadota bacterium | reverse complement strand
TACCTGTGGGAGCGCGGGCGGCAGGCCATCGCCGACGGCGCGCACGGCCTGTTCGTCGACGAGATCCAGACGTCGGCCTTGCTGGTGTCGCTGGAGCCCTACGGCGCGGGGTTCGCCCCGTGGGAGGTGGAGGCCTTCCTTGCTTCGGTCGATCAGCCGTCGTTCGCGGCCTACGCGGCCGAGCGTTGGGGCCTCACCACGACCCTGGACCTGCCGGCGTTCCTGCGGGACGAGGCCGCCGACGCTGCCGTCGCCCGCGCGGAGCTCTTCGCCTCCTACCGCGCCTTCGCGGAGGAGGACGCCTTCGCCGCCATGAGCAGCGTCATCGCCCGCATCCGCTCCCACGCCGCCGACGAGGGCAAGTCGATCGCGATCGGCGCCAACCTCGCCGGCCTGGGCGCGCTGACGGAGTGGTCGCCGCTGACCGCGCCCATCTGGCAGGACAGCATGGACTTCGTCGTCTTCGAGCACGATCCGCCGACCCTGCAGGCGGCCATCGCGCCCTACTACCAGCTGGGCCGGGCGACGCTGAACGGGATGGTGGCGGCGATGCCGGGCTTGACCCTGTCGGACACGCTGAACGACATGGGCGGGGCCGGCTGGTTGCACATGGCCTACGCCGAGGCCTTCGCGTTCGAGGGCAACTGGGCGGTCAGCTACTGGGCCGAGGAGATGGGCTGGGAGGCCGACGCCCTGCTCCCAGAGGACCTGCGCCCGAGCATGGAGTTCGTGGCCGCCCACCGCGACCTGTTCGAAGGATCCCGCGCGCCGCAGTCCGTCGCCCTGGTCTATCCCAACGCCCTGATCCTGGCCGACCCGGCCGTGCACGAGGCGTGGGTGGAGACCGCCGAAGCGCTGTTGGCCGCCCACATCCCCTTCGACGTGGCCTACTCCGGGGATGCCCGCTTTCACGCCTACGAGCCCGATCTGTCGGGCTACGCCACCGTCCTGCAGCCCGGGGACGCGGTGCCCGACGTCGGCGGGGCAGCGTTGGAGGCGCCGGGCCGGGTGTTCGCCACGTCCTACGATCGGGAGGGGCGGTCCGGCCCGGTGGTGCACCTCGTGAACCGCGACTACGACGAGGGCTCGAACTCCGTGCGCCCCAAGGCCGACGTGGCGGTGAGCATCCCCCTGCCCAACGGCTGGGGAGCGGCCGGCGACGCCGTGTTGATGGCGCCGGGCACAGGCGACGTCACCGTGCGGTGGCGCGGCGAGGGCGGTCGGCTGCGCTTCACGGTGCCGGCGCTGCAGACGTGGGTGGCTGTGGACGTACAATCGAGCTGACCCCGGCTGGCATCAAGGCCGCGGTCCCCGAGGAGCCACGCATGGAACCATCAGCCTGGGCCGAAGCCCGACCCGGCGGCCTGTTCGGCGGCTTCTTCCGCGGCTGGGTCCTGCCCGCAGCCGTGATCGCCCTGACGCCGCCCCTGGCGATCCTCTTCTGGATCGTCGCCACCCAGTACGACAGCTCCGTGGTGGCCTTTGCCCAGGACCTGAGCGTGGAGACGCTGCGCGCCGCGTGGCCGACGCCCAGCCTTTGGGCCATCGGCGTGATCGGGATGTGGACCTTCGTGCAGGGGGTCTTGCTCTTGATCGTGCCCGGGAAGGACCACCTGGGGCCGCCCACCCCCGCCGGCGAGCGGCCGCGCTACCGCCTCAACGGCGTGCCGGTGTGGATCGGCACCCACGTCGCCATCGTCGCCGCCACCTGGGTGGGATGGATCCGCCCCGCGGCGATCTACGACCGCTTCGGCGAGCTCCTCTGGACCAGCTCCCTGCTGGCGCTCGCCGTCTGCGTGCTGCTCTACGTCAAGGGCCGGGTGGCCCCCTCGGGCGCGGACACCAGCTTCTCGTCCAACCCCATCTGGGACTACTGGAACGGCGTGGAGTTGCACCCGCGGGTCTTCGGGGTGCAGGTCAAGCAGCTCATCAACTGCCGCGTGGCGATGATGGGATGGAGCGTCCTGCTGCTCTGCTGGGCGCACAAGCACATCGAACTGCACGGCTCCCTGGGCTGGGCGATGGGCACGTCCGTGGGCCTGCAGCTGGTCTACATCTTCAAGTTCTTCTGGTGGGAGGACGGCTACTTCGGATCGCTGGACATCACGCACGATCGCTTCGGCTACTACCTCTTCTGGGGGCTGATGGCCTGGCTGCCGTCGCTCTACACCCTGGCGACGCTGTGCCTGGTGCTGCCCGCCGACCGGCTGCACCCGGCGGTGGCGGTGGCGATCTGGGTGTTCGGGCTGGGGTCCATCGCCGTCAACTACGCCGCGGACCGGCAGCGCATGGTGGTGCGGGCGTCCGGCGGCAAGGCCGAGGTCTGGGGCAAGCCCCCCGTGCTCATCGAGGCGACGTACACCACGGAGGACGGGACGGAGCGGACCAACCTGCTGTTGGCGTCGGGCTGGTGGGGCATCTCCCGCCACTTCCACTACGTCGCCGAGCTGTCCCTGGCGGCGGCCTGGACGATGCCGGCGGGCGTGACCGAGCTGCTGCCCTGGAGCTACGTGATCTTCCTGGGGATCCTGCTGACCGACCGCGCCCGGCGCGACGAGCGGCGCTGCGCGGCGAAGTACGGACCGGCCTGGGAGGAGTACCGGGCGGCCGTGAAGTGGCGGATGGTGCCGGGGGTGTACTGAGGACGCCGACGCGCCCGGCGGCGAGGCAGGATCGATCCCCTCCTGCAACAATCGGTAGGTGACGGACACCCACAAGACGCTGCCCTGGTCCCCCGGCGCCACCGGCGACGACCCCGCGGCGACCATCGCGCCCACCACGGGCAGCGCCGGACCCATCGCCCAGGAGCTGCGCCCGGGCACCCGCATCGGCGGCCTGGAGATCCGCTCGGAGCTGGGCCGCGGCGGCATGGCCATCGTCTACGAGGCCTTCGATCCCGAGCTCCGTCGCTCCGTCGCGGTCAAGCTGTTGATGCGGGGCCGGGGGCAGGGCACCGGCGGCGTCAGCGACCGCTTCCTGGCCGAAGCGCAGCTCACCAGCCAGCTGCAGCACCCCAACATCGTGCCCGTGCACGCCATCGCCCAGACCGACGACGGGCGCACCTGCTTCGTGATGAAGAAGGTCGAAGGACAGTCGCTGCACGACGTCTTGAACGACCTGCGCCGCGCTGAGCCCGACGCGATGGAGCAGTGGGGCTTGCACGCCCTGCTGCGCGCCTTCGTGCAGGTCTGCCACGCGGTCGCCTACGCCCACTCCGAGGGGGTGCTGCACCGGGACCTGAAGCCGTCGAACGTGATGCTGGGGCGCTTCGGCGAGGTCCTGGTGATGGATTGGGGGGTGGCGACGCTGCAGGGGGGCGCGGCGGCGGTGGCTGAGCCGTCCACGTCGGAGGGTCCCACGCCCATCGACCGGATCGCGCTGGAGGGCACGATCGACGGGTCGGCGGTGGGCAGCGCCGGCTACATGTCCCCCGAACAGGCCCGCGGTGACCGCGACGGGCTGGGGCCGCGCACCGACGTCTTCAGCCTGGGCGCCATGCTCTACGAGCTGCTGACGCTGGAGCGGGCCATCGACGGCGACGACCTGCACAGCGTGCTCTTCGCCACCGTCGCCGGGACGATCGCGGACCCGCGCGAACGCAGCCCCGATCGACCCGTGCCCGACGAGCTGGCCGACGCGGCGATGACGGCGCTGTCGCGCGATCCGGCGGACCGCTACGAGACGGCGGCGGAGCTGGGCGACGCGGTGCAGAGCCACCTGGACGGGGCGAAGCGGCGCGCGCAGGCCGAGGTCTACTACCTCCAGGCCGTGACCGCGGACGCCCGGGAGCGGGACCTGAGCGCGGAGCTGGACCTCATGCTCGCGCGGCGCGACGGCCTGGAGCAGCTGCTGCCCACGTGGGCGCCGGTCTCGGACAAGGGCGAGCTGATCGCGGCGATGGAGGCGGTGGACGCGCTGGAGGCGGAGCGGCCCCTGGCCTTCGCCGAGGTGGTGCGCCTGGCCGAGGCCGCGCTCTCCCGGGACCCGGAGCACCGCGGGGCCAGCGATCTGCTCGCGGACGCCTGGATGCGGCGCTTCACGGAGGCCGACGACGCCGGCGATCGCGCCCAGGCCGCCCTCTCCGCGGCGCGCGCGCGGGTGCACGACGTCTCCGGTCGGCACGCCCGGACCTTGCACGGGGCCGGCACCCTGACCCTCGCCACGGATCCCCCCGGCGCCGAAGTCCTCTGCCAGCGCTTCGAGCGCCGCGGCCTGATCTGGGCGCGCACCGAGCCTGTGTCCCTCGGTCCCACCCCCATCGACCGGCTGCCGATGGCCATGGGCTCCTACCTCCTGACGCTGCGCGCCCCCGGCCGCCGCGACACGATCTACCCCGTCCACATCGCCCGCTGCGCCGACTGGCACCACGGCCCCCGCCCCGTCCCCTTGCTGAGCGACGCGCAGATCGGCGACCGCTCGGTCTACGTCCCGCCCGGCCCCTTCCTCAGCGGCTCGGACGGCCACGACCACGCCCTCCCCGCCTCCCAGCCCTTCGTCGACGGGTTCGTGGTCCGCCGCGTGCACGTCACGCTGGGCGAGTACGTCGACTTCCTGAACGCCCTCGTCGACGACGGGAACGACGAGGAGGCCTGGCTCCGCAGCCCGCGCCTGTCGGCCTCCCTGCACGGCTCCGAGGGGCAGTTCTTCGACCGACCCGCGCCCGGCGGCCGCTACGACGTGCCCGAGCGCGACCGCGACGGCGACCGATGGGACCCCGGTTGGCCCGCCGGGCCCCTCTCCTGGCACGACGCGGTGGCCTACTGCGCGTGGTTCAGCCAGCGGGACGGCCTCCCCTGGCGGCTGCCGGACGAGCATGAGTGGGAGAAGGCGGCCCGGGGCGTGGATGGTCGGCGCTTCCCCTGGGGCGACCGCTTCGACTCGTCGCTGTGCAAGGTGGTCAGCAGCCGCGCCGTGCGATCGGTGCCCGAGCCCGTCGGCACCTTCCCCACGGACCGCAGCGTCTACGGGGTGCATGACACCGCGGCCAGCGCGCGGGCCTGGTGCTCGCCTCTCGACGACACGCCGGAGCCGGAAGGGGTGCCCGTGCGCGGGGGAGCGTGGTCGACGGACCACAGGGCGTCCATGTGCGCCGATCGGGTGCTGAGGCTGCCGGAGATGGTCATCGCCGG
>CALCXL010000700.1 GCA_937907595.1 uncultured Pseudomonadota bacterium | reverse complement strand
GACGACGACTCAGCCGACGACGACGATCTGGCCGACGACGACGACTCCACCGACCCCGACCCCGACTCCGATGGCGACGGGGTCCCCTCCTCCCTGGACTGCGACGACGGCGACGCGACCGTCTACCCCGGCGCCACCGAACTCTGCGACGCCACCGACTCCGACTGCGACGGCTCGCTGGTGGACGAGGACCTGGACACCGACCTCGACGGCGACGCGGACTGCACCGACGACGACGACGACGGCGACGGCGCCCCAGACCTCACCGACTGCGGCAGCCTCGACCCCACCGTGTACCCGTCGGCCCCCGAGCTCTGCGACGGACTGGACACCGACTGCGACGGCCTCCTCCCCCCCGACGAAGCCGACGCGGACGGCGACGGCTCACCCATCTGCGCCGGCGACTGCGACGACGCGGATCCCGCCATCCACCCCGCCGCCCCCGAGCTCTGCGACGGCGTCGACAACGACTGCAACCCGGCCACGTCGCCCCCGGGGGAGGTCGACGGCGACGGCGACGGCGTCCTGGTCTGCCAGTCCGACTGCGACGACAGCGATCCCGACGTCTTCCCCGGTCAGATCGAGGTCTGCAACGGCCGCAACGACGACTGCGACCCCGCCACCAACGAGGTCGAGGACGGCGACGGCGACGGGTTCAGCCTCTGCGACGGCGACTGCGACGACGCCAACCCCGCCGTCCACCCCGACGCCACCGAGGTCTGCGACGGCCAGGACACCGACTGCGACCCGGCCACCGACGAGCTGGCCGACGCCGACGGGGACTCGTACTCCATCTGCGACGGCGACTGCGACGACGGCGCCTCCATCCGCTTCCCCGGCGCCCCCGAAGAGTGCAACGGCCGCGACGACGACTGCGCCGGGGACTCCCTCGCCGACGAGGCCGACGCCGACGGGGACCGCTGGCTGGTCTGCCAGGGCGACTGCGACGACACCGACCCCAACACCCATCCCTCCGCCCCGGAGGCCTGCGACGGCATCGACCAGGACTGCGACGGCGACCTGCTCGAGGACTTCGCCGACGTCGACGGCGACGGCATCCCCTGGTGCCTGGACGAGCGCGAGCTGGCCTTCGACGTCGACCCTGACGGCTGCACCGGGCCCCAGGGCTGCGGCGTCGGCTGGAGCTCCGCCTTCCTGCTCTGCCTGCCCCCCCTGGGCCTGCGCCGTCGACGACGCGCCCCCCGCTGAGCCGCCGCCCCCCGCTGAGCCGCCCCCCTCGCCGCTTCCCGCCCTTGCGCCGCCCCGCCGGAGATCGCATCCTCCGCCCCATGACGACCCACACCATCCCCGTCTCCGGCATGACCTGCGGCCACTGCGAGGGCTCCGTGCGCGACGCCCTTGCCCGCGTGCCCGGCGTGCAGGTCCAGGCCGTCGATCGCGACGCCGCCCAGGCCACCGTCCAGGCCCCCGAGTCCGTGAGCAGGAAGCAGCTCGCCGCGGCCATCGAGGACATCGGCTTCGACGTCGATCCCGCCTGGGCCAGCGCCTGATCTGATCCGACCGGGGGCCTCGTTCGGTACCCTGAGAGCGTGTCGATCCGCCTCTTGCTTCTCGCCCTCCTCCTGCCCGCCTCCGCGCTGGCGGACGAGACCGTGTACGCCGACGCCCTCGCCGCGGGCTGGGACTCCTGGTCCTGGGACTGCGAGTGCGACCTGGAGTCCAGCGCCGACGTGCACAGCGGCAGCGCGGCCATCCACGCTGAGACCGTGGCCTGGGGCGCCGTCTCCTTGCACCGTGCCGAGGGCTTTCGCGGCGCTACCGAGCTCCGATTCTTCATCCTGGGCAACCCCTGGACCCTGCAGCTCAAGCTGCACAGCGACGACGGCGAGGAGTACCAGGTCGCCCTGGACGGCTTCCTGAACGGCGCGCCCGGGGACTGGATGGAGGTGGTCTTCGACCTGCGGCCCCACGCCGGCGTCGACTGGCAACGCTTCAGCGTCATGGACGGCACCGGCGGCACCAACGAGTTCGACCTGGACGACATCCAGCTGCTCGGCGGCTGGCCCGCCGGCATCCGCGCCGCCGAGCCCGTGGGTCCGTCGCGGGTCCTCCTGCTGGGCGAAGGCGCCTACGGAACGGCCCAGGTCCGCGTCGACGGCAAGCCCATCGCCATCGACTCCGTGCAGACCGCAACCCAGCCCGCCCGCGGCTACCTGGAGCTGGCCGAACCCCTGGACGGCGACACGCTGGAGGTGGAGACGGCCGACGGCACCTTCACCCGCAGCCTGCGCGTCGCCAGCGCGGCCGTGGCCGCCGACTCCACCCACGCCATCCCCGGCGCCGTTTACGGCGTGAACCTGCTCAGCGAGCCTGGCCGCCTCAACACGCTGGGCGCCGGCCTGTCCCGCTGGGGCGGCAACCACACCAGCCGCTACAACCCCACGATCGGCGCCACCAACCTGGCGAAGGACTGGTTCTTCGAGAACGAGGCCATCGAGGACGCGGCCAGCTGGGTCGTCGCCGTCGACGTGCAGGGGCGTCAGACCGTCTTGAGCGTGCCGGCCCTGGACTGGGTGGCGAAGGACGCCTCCTCCTACTCTTTCCCGGTGCAGCTCTACGGCGACCAGGAGGCCACCGACCCCTTCGACGCCGACAAGGGCAACGGCATCGACCTCAACGGCGACCCCATCGTCGCCGACCCGGAGACCTGCTGCGCCCCTTGGTCCGACGCCCCCCGCGCCGGCGACCCCGGCGGCACCGTGTATGCCTCCCAATGGCTGGAGGCCCTGCCCATCGCCCCCGACTTCGTGGCCATCGACAACGAGCTGGACATCGCCGGCGTCACCCACCGCGACGTGCACCCCGCCCCCATGTCCTACGACGAGCTCTACGAGCGCTGGTCCCGCACGGCGGAGACGGTGCGCGCCACCCAGCCCGGCGCGGACATCCTGGGGCCCACCTCCTGCTGCTGGTGGTTCTACTGGAACAGCGCCGCCGGACCCGCCGACAAGGACGCGCACGCCGGCCAGGACTTCCTCCCCTGGTTCCTCGATCAGGCCGCCGCGCACGAGGCCGCCACCGGCCAACGCCTCCTGGACCACCTGGACGTGCACTACTACCCCGAGGGCGTGTTCGGGGGCGGCGAGGACCCGGCCACCAGCGCCCACCGCCTGCGTGCCTCCCGCAGCCTGTGGGACCCCACGTACGTCGACGAGAGCTGGATCGGCACGTCGACCGACGCGGCACCGAACCAGCCCTCCCCCAACGCCGTCATGCTCCTGCCCCGCCTGCGCGCCCTCATCGACGCCCACTACCCCGGCACGGGCCTGGCCCTGACCGAGTGGAACTTCGGCGGCGAGCGCACCGTGGAGGGCGGCCTGGCCGTGGCCGACGTGCTCGGCGTCCTGGGCCGCGAGGGTGTGGACCTGGCCGCCTACTGGGACACGCCGCCCGTCGCCTCCCCCGCCGAGTCCGGCTTCCGCCTGTTCCGCGACGCCCCCCGCTTCGGCGACGAGTCCCTGCCCGTGGTCGCCGACTCGCCCGACGACCACAGCGTCTTCGCCGCCCGGGACGGCGCCCGCACCACCGTCGTCGTCATCAACAAGGCCGACACCGACCTGCGCCTCACCGCGACCGGCCTGCCCCCGGGACCCGCGCGCGTGCGTCGCTTCGGCGGCGGCTTGGTGGGCCTGGTGGTGGAGGACCCCGTCGCGGACCCCGACGGCGTCCTGGTGGTGCCCGCCCGCGGCGCCGCGCTCTACTCGTTTGGCGATCCGGTCGGCGACGACGACGACAGCACCCCGGGGGACGACGACGACTCCGCCCCGTCCGACGACGACGACAGCGCCGGCTCGGTGGACGACGACGACGCCAGCCCCGAGCCCACGCCGCCGGGCACGATCCCGGTCACCGACTCCTGCGGCTGCCATGCCGCCCCCCGCTCCCGCGTGCTCGGCCTGTTGCCCCTGGTGCTGCTGGTGTGCCGACGGCGGATCTGAGGGACAGGGATCGCACGACGTGGGCCTTGCGGTCGACCCAGCAACGCCGCTCTGAGCGACGCGGCGCCAAGCCAGCAATCCCCCGCGACACCGGCCCTTGGTAGCCTGTGGACAACGCCTTCCTGGGGGATCGCCCGTGCTGAAGAGACTCCTGCCCACCGCGCTGGCCGCGCTGTTCTGCCTGCTCCTGACGGGCGCCAGGCCCGACGCCTCCGCCGACGAGGAGGAGATCAAGGTCTCCTGGCAGCACCCCTACCTGGAGAACCGCTTCTTCGATTACAGCCACCGGGAGTGGGGCGATGTCGACACGGCGGACCTGCCGGCCTTCTACGAGGCGTCGCACAGCACCTACGAGTACACCGCCGACGGCGACACGCTCTACACCTGGGAGGTGGTGCTGGACATCCGCGAGCCCGAGGAGATGAATCCGCTCATCTTCCTGGACTGGCTGTCGGCCCACGAGGACTCGGAGATCGTCTCCTTCGAGGGCACCTTCAAGTCGGCCCTGCGCACGGACACCCTGGACGCCAGCCGGCTGGTGGAGGGCGGCTTCGACGACGGCTCCCGCTACGTCAGCGAGGACCGCGCCCTGGCCCTGACCGTGCCCCTGGACCGGCCGGGCACGCTCTCCTTCAAGGTGACCACCCGCAGCCCCGCTCACGACGGCCTGGAGGCCTACTTCGGCGGCTCGCTGCTGGTGCAGAAGGGCTACTTCATCGGCGCGCGCGACATCTCCTTCGTGGTGCCCGAAGGCACGCCGCTGCGCTTCGAGACCCGCTTCTTCGGTCAGAAGCCCCTCGACGTCGTCGCCGACGGCAAGCGCACGGTGACCTACCGCTTCCGCAAGCTCATGCCGCCGCGCTGGGACCCCGGGGCCCCCCACAGCCGGGACGCCTTCCCCAGCATCTTCTGGTCCAACCAGCGCTCCAACGCCGACCTGGGCGCCATCCTCTCGGGCGTCTGGGAGCCCAACCTGGGGGCCAGCCCGGCCATGGTCGACTTCGCCGCGGCGACGGTGCAGGGGCTGGAGACGGTGCAGGACAAGGCCGTCGCCCTGCACGACGCCGTGGCCGACGGGTGGGGCTACCTGGGCTTCTACCCCGGCGAGTCGGGGTGGATCCCCCACGCCTCCGAGCAGTGCTTCGACGCCCGACTGGGGGACTGCAAGGACCAGTCGGCGCTGATGATCGCGTTGATGCGCTCCGTCGGCCTCACCGCCTGGCCGGTGGTGGTCTACGCCGGGACCCCGCTGTCGCCGCCCAAGGTGCCCGCCATCCTGGCCAACCACGCCGTGGTCTGGGTGGAGGATCCCGGCGAGCAGGCCGGCGGCTTCCTGCTGGATTCGACCGACACCGGCACCGCCGCCTTCCCGCCCAGCGATTGGATCACCGGCCGCAAGGTCTTCCTGGTCCACCCCACCGAGGGCCGCTACCTCAAGATCCCGCGCCCCGGCTCCAGCCACCGCCTGCAGGAGGACGAGACGACGATCGACCTGCAAGCCGACGGCTCGGCCCGCATCCACCTGGTGGAGCGATGGCACGGCGGCGCGGCCAACCGACGCTCCGCGGCCCGGCGATCCACGCCCCCGGCCTGGTGGGCGCAACGCCAGCGGGAGCGCCTGGCGGAGAAGTTCCCCGGCGCCACCGTGACGTCGATGACCGAGGGCGAGGACGTCGACGACGACAACGCCTTCGTGCTGGAGGCGCACCTGGAGGCCGCGGATGCCCTGCAGATCGTCGGCGAGCGCGGCGTCCTGGCCCTGCCCTGGCCCCGTGGCTACCGCGACGACCTGTGGGCCGACGGCTACCGCCTGCACCCGCGGGTCCAGGAGGGCTACGAGCACCGCCACCGCATGCGCCTGCACCTGCCCGAGGGCGCGGAGCTGCTCTCCGCGCCGAAGCCGGCCCAGGAGGTGCGCGACGACTGGACCTACGCGCTGACCAGCGAGGTCGTGGACCGCGAGCTGCGGGTGGACCTGGCCGTCTCCGCCAAGCCCGGGCGCGTCAGCAGCCGCATGGAGGAGGTGCGCCGCAACTTCTTCGCCGCCCTCACCGAGGTCCAGCGCCGCCCCGTCGTGCTGCTGCTGCCGGAGGCGAAGTGATGAAGCAGCTCCTCGTCCTGTTCGCCCTGCTGCCGGGCCTGGCCCAGGCGGCGCCCTTCGACCTGGCGGAGCTCCGCGCCGAGTGGCCGGGCATGCCCTACGTCGTGCTGGAGCAGGGGCACGACATCGACGTGGTCGACGGAGTGCTGCGCATCCGCTCGGAGCGCCGCATCGCCGTGCTGACCGACGCCGCGCGGGAGGAGCTGTCGCTCTTCGAGATCACGCACCGCCCCGGCTGCTTCGAGGCCGCGGAGGTGGACCTGCTCACGGTCGGCCGCAACGGCAAGGAGCAGCGCACCACCCGGGAGGACCTGGCCCGCATCCCCCTGATCGAGGGCAGCGATCCCGACGCCGTGCCCACCCTGATGAAGGGGCCGCGCAAGGGCATCGCGCCGGGCGCCCTGCTGACGGAGGTGGTGCGTGTCGACCACCCCCCGGGGTGCTTCGGCGGCCTGACCTCGGCCGAGCGGCGGCTGGGCGATCGCCTGGGGCCCGTGCTGACGGAGTGGGCGCGTGCTTCCTGCGCGGGGACCACCTGCCACATGGCCGTGGACCGCGAGGCCGGGGGCGCGTTGTTCGACGAGGAGGGCGCCGTCGTCTACCGCCGGGAGAACGTCGTGCCCCTGCCCCCGGAGTCGAGCTTCCCAGCGGAGGACCTGCCCCGGCTGTTCGTGTCCTCGTCCGACGATCCGCTCGTCGCCGCCCGGCACCTGGCCCCTCGCCTGGCCGAGGCGAAGGCGGCTGCGTCGAAGGTGCTGGGCTCCTACACCTCCGCGGCGCGCAAGGAGCAGGGCTCCGAGAAGGACGGCGCGGCCAAGCTGGGGCGGTACCTCGCCAACCTCCCGGTGCGGGGCAGCGGCCCCTTCTGGGAGGGCGGCTTCGGCTTCACGGCGCCGGTGAAGGCCGGGGGTCGCATGCTCAACCCCCTGGAGTGGTGGTCGGTGGCTCTCGCCGCCCTCGCGCCTGCGGGCGGGGTGCCCATCCTCCTCGACGACCGCTCCCACCTGGACCTGCCGGCCATCGGCGCGGTCACGGCCTACGACGAGATCGGTGTGCTGGTGCCGGGCCGCTTCGTCGTCCTGCGCGGCGAGTTCCTCGCCCTGAGCGAGGGGAGCGCCACCGATCTGGCCGGGCGCAACGCGATCGTGCTGGAGGACAGCCCGCGCGCCATGCGCTTCAACGCCACGGGCGCCCTCAACCGGCAGCGCTGGAGCGGCAGCGCCGACCTGACGGTGGGCGACTACCTCAAGTTCGAGCTGGTCGGGGAGCTGGAGGGCTCCCGCGCCGCGAGCCTGCGGGAGGGCTACACCAGCCGCCTGACCAGCTGGAAGCAGCAGGAGAAGCGCTACCGCCCCACGCCGGCCGAGCGCGACCGCACGTTCATCGGGGGCTGGGTGTTCAGCCGGGACATCTCCGTAGGCAGCCTGGAGGCCGCGTCGGGCCGCCTGGACGCGGTGACGGTGAGCGCGATCTTCAGCCGCAGCGCGGAGGTGCAGCGCGGGGAAGGGGTGGTCTCCATGGTGCTGCCGCTGCCCTTCGAGCCGGAGCTGGAGGACGTCGTCAGCCTGGGCGAGCGGCACCGGCCCCTGGCCCTGCAGCCCGTGGATGTGGCGGTGGATCTGCTGGTCAAGACGCCCCCGGGCCACCGCCTGGCGGGGCTTCCGGCGCCCG
>CALCXL010000699.1 GCA_937907595.1 uncultured Pseudomonadota bacterium | reverse complement strand
GTGACGGACTGCGACGACGCGGACCCGACGGTCTTCACGGGGGCGACCGAGGAGTGCGACGCGGTCGACAGCGACTGCGACGGCTCGATCGTCGACGAGTTCGAGGACACCGACGGCGACCTGCTCCCCGACTGCGTCGACGCCGACCTGGACGGCGACGGCCAGACGCCCCTGGACGGCGACTGCGACGACGACGACCCCACGATCTACGCCGGCGCCCCCGAGCTCTGCGACGCCATCGACAGCGACTGCGACAACACGCTGACCGACGGCGCGCTGGACACCGACACCGACGGCGCGCCGGACTGCATCGACCTGGACGACGACGGCGACGCGGATCTGGACGCCACGGACTGCGCGCCGCTGGACGACTCGATCTTCAACGGCGCGCCCGAGCTCTGCGACGCCATCGACAGCGACTGCGACGGCTCGCTGGTCGACGAGTTCCTGGACACCGACGGCGACCTGGAGCCCGATTGCATCGACCTGGACGACGACTCCGACGGCTTCCCCGACGGCGTGGACTGCGAGCCGCTGGACGGGGACGTGTTCCCCAACGCCCCGGAGCTCTGCGACGCCATCGACAACAACTGCAACGGCAGCCTGGTGGACTCGTTCGACAACTTCGACGGGGACAGCGAGCCCGACTGCATCGACCTGGACGACGACAACGACGGCGACCTGGACGACACGGACTGCAACGACCTCGACGCGTCGATCTTCAACGGCGCGACCGAGGCCTGCGACCTGGTGGACAGCGACTGCGACGGCTCGCTCGTGGACGAGGACCTGGACTCCGACGGCGACGGCCAGCCCGACTGCGTGGACACGGACCTGGACGGCGACGGCTTCACCCCCACCGACGGCGACTGCGACGACACCGACCCGGCCATCAACCCCTCGGCCGCCGAGCTCTGCGACGCCGTCGACAGCGACTGCGACGGCTCGCTGGTGGACGAGGACCTCAACTCGGACACGGACGGCGAGCCCGACTGCATCGACCTGGACGACGACGGCGACGGCGACCCCGACCTCAGCGACTGCGCGGCCCTGGACAGCGCCATCTACACCGGCGCTCCCGAGCTCTGCGATGACGTCGACAGCGACTGCGACAGCTCGCTGGTGGACGAGTTCGCGGACTTCGACACCGACCTCGAGCCCGACTGCATCGACCTGGACGACGACAACGACGGCGACCTCGACGTCGACGACTGCGACGACAACGACGCGAACGTGTTCAACGGCGCCACCGAGCTCTGCGACGACGTGGACAGCGACTGCGATGGCTCCCTGGTCGACGAGGACGCGGACCTGGACACCGACGGCCAGCCGGACTGCATCGACACCGACGCGGACGGCGACGGCGACTCGCTCACGGTGGACTGCGACGACCTGGACGCCAACATCGGCCCCAGCCAGTCCGAGACCCAGTGCGACAGCATCGACAACGACTGCGACGTCCTGACCCTGGACGCGCCGGACGGTGACAGCGACGGCTTCAGCATCTGCGACGACGACTGCAACGACTTCAACCCGGCGATCAACCCGGGCGCCCTGGAGGTCTGCGCCGACTCCATCGACAACGACTGCGACGCCGCAACCATCGACCTGTTCGACGGGGACTCCGACGGCGACAACTGCAACGTGGACTGCGACGACGCCGACGCAGCCGTCGGGCCCAGCCAGATCGAGACGGTGTGCGACAGCATCGACAACGACTGCTCCCCGTCGACGCCGGACGACCTCGACGCGGACAACGACGGCGCGTTCCTCTGCGTCGACGACTGCGACGACAGCGACCCGTCGGTGAACCCGGCCCAGGCCGAGGTCTGCGCCGACAGCGTCGACAACGACTGCGACCCGAACACCACCGACGTGTTCGACGCCGACGGGGACGCCGACGGCTGCGACGTGGACTGCGACGACACCGACCCCGCGATCGGGCCCAGCTCCCCCGAGCTGACCTGCGACAGCATCGACAACGACTGCGACCCCGCCTCCACCGACGATGTGGACGTGGACGGCGACGGCTTCACCCTGTGCACCACCGACTGCGACGACACCAACCCGGCGGTCAGCCCGTCGGCCACGGAGCTCTGCGGCGACAGCATCGACAACGACTGCGACGTCGCGACGATCGACCTGTTCGACGCCGACGGCGACAGCGACAACTGCTCGGTGGACTGCGACGACGCCGACCCGCAGATCGGCCCCTCGGCCACCGACTCCCTCTGCGACGGCGTCGACAACGACTGCGACCCGGCGACGCTGGACGCACCGGACGTCGACGCCGACGGCTTCGACGTCTGCGACTCGACGGAGGACGGCGACCTGGACGGACTCCCGGCGGACTGCGCGGACAGCGATCCGGCCGTCAGCCCCGCCGCGATCGAGCTCTGCGCCGACGGCGTCGACAACGACTGCGACGCCGCGACCATCGACCTGTTCGACGCGGACAGCGACTCGGACCACTGCGGCGTCGACTGCGACGACACCGACCCGCAGATCGGACCCAGCACGTCCGAGCAGACCTGCGACAGCGTCGACAACGACTGCGACGCGTTGACGCTGGACGCGCCGGACGCGGACAGCGACGGCGTCGACCTCTGCACGGACTGCGACGACTCCGATCCCACCAACTTCCAGGGCAACCCCGAGGTCTGCAACGGCGCAGACAACGACTGCGACGCGGTGGCGGACAACGGCTTCCCGGACTTCGACACCGACGGCGACGCCGACTGCATCGACCCGCCGGCCGTGGGCTCCATCATCGTCAGCGAGGTCATGCAAGACCCGTCGGCGGTCACGGACGCCAACGGTGAGTGGTTCGAGGTGCACAACACCACCGCCCTGGACATCGACCTGCTGGGCTGGACGCTCTTCGACTTCGCGGGCGACAGCGCCCTGGTCGACAGCTCGGTGCTCGTCCCCGCGGGCGGCTACGCGGTCCTCTGCCGCAACGGGACCGAGACCACCAACGGCGGGGTCGACTGCGACTTCGACTACAGCGGCTTCACGCTCAACAACGGCTCCGACCAGGTGGGGCTGCGCATGAGCGACGGCTCGACCACCAGCGCGCTGCTCAGCTACGACGACGGGGCCACCTACCCGGATCCGACCGGCGCCTCCATGAGCCTGGACGGCCTGTCCCTCAGCGTGTCGGCTGCCTCCGTCGGCAGCAACTGGTGTGAGGCCACGCTGCCCTTCGGTGACGGCGACCTGGGCAGCCCGGGCTCGGCCAACGAGGTCTGCCCGCAGTTCACGGACGCCGACGGCGACGGCTCGCCGGCCAGCCTGGACTGCGACGACAGCGACCCGAGCAACTTCCCGGGCAACGCCGAGGTCTGCGATTCAGCGGACAACGACTGCGACGCCGTGGTGGACGAGGGCCTGGACTTCGACCTGGATGGCGACGGCGAGAACAGCCTGGCGTCCTGCACCCTCAACACGGACTGTGACGACCTCGACGCGTCCAACTTCGCCGGGAACACCGAGGTCTGCGACGCCGCGGACAACGACTGCGACGGCGCGGCGGACAACGGACTGACGTTCGTGGACTACTACCCCGACGCGGACAGCGACGGCTTCGGCAACCTCAGCGCCACGGCGGCCAACACCTGCAGCGGCGCCCCGGCCGGGTTCCCGGTCACGGACAACACCGACTGCAACGACCTGGTGCCGACGACCTTCCCGGGCGCGACGGAGCTCTGCGACGGGGTGGACAACGACTGCGACACCTTCGTGGACGACGGCCTGGACACGGACGCGGACGGCGACGGCCACTTCTCGCCGAGCTCGTGTGCGTCGCCCAACGACGACTGCGACGACACCAACCCGGTGGTCTCACCGAGCTCGACGGAAGTCTGCGACTCCTTGGACAACGACTGCGACACCTTCGTGGATGAAGGCCTGGACACGGACGCGGACGTCGACGGCTTCAACAGCCTGGGCTCCTGCGCCAACAACAGCGACTGCGATGACACGGACCCGTCGGTCTCACCGAGCGAGGTGGAGGCCACCTGCGACAGCATCGACAACGACTGCGATGTGGCGACGCTGGATGCACCGGACGCCGACGGGGACGGCTTCGACATCTGCACCCCCGACACGGACTGCGACGACGCGGACCCGAACGTGAACCCCAGCGCGACCGAGGTCTGCGGCAACGGGATCGATGACGACTGTGCCGGAGGCGATCTGTCCTGCCTTACGAGCAACGACACCCAGACGGCGCCCTTTTTTCTCGATGACTTCTACTTCCAGCTCAGCGTGCCGAGTCTGCCCAGCCTCTCCGAGGACCTGACGTCCAACGACTGCGCCTTCAGCGACGGCCCCGCCAGCGGCGACTACATCATCGAGTTCACGACCGGGGCGAGCGGGCAGTGCTTCACCAGCGGCGCGGACTTTGGAGCCTCCGTCTCGGAGGATCCAATCATGCGGATCTGGGACGCCACCGGCACGACCGTGGAGAGCTGCCCGAGCGGCCGCGACGTCATCTTTGCGGACATCGGGACGAGCCACATCCTCTCGCCGTTCACCACCTACTTGTTTGAGCTGGACGAGGAGGTTGCGGCGGGGTTCCACCAGTGGCTCTTCATGCAGTTCTCCTGCCCCTAGCGGGAGCCTCTGGGCGCCCCGCGCCCCCGCGCTAGAACACCCCCGCCAGCGTCACGAACAGCTCGGGCACGATCTCCCGCTCCATGGGCCGCAGGTTGGCGCCACCGTCGACCATCAGGCGCAGGCCCGGTCGACCGTCGAACTTGCGCAGGATGAAGCCGGCCTGGGGGCCGACGGAGACCTGGGGCAGGAACTCCTGCCCGGTGAAGTGGCCGCCGACCGCGCCGCGGACGCCCAGCAGGGGGTGGAAGACCGGCACCGGGATCGCCACGCCCACGTAGCCCGCGCCTTCGATGCGCAGGGGCTCCACCGGCGTGGTGGTGGCCGCGAACTCCGAGCCGCCGTACAGCAGGAAGGTGTAGCCCCCGCTGCCCAGCACGAAGCGGGCCGCGCCAAAGGTGGGCGCCCCGTCCTCCCGCAGGCCGTGCCCCACCCCGCCCAGGCCGCCGCCCACGTGGAACCACTTGCTGGAGAGGTCGCTGGCCACCTTCGCCCCGCCCCGCTTGCGGGCATGGACCCTCGCGTGGCGCTGCGCCGGGGGATCGGGCACGTCGTGGGGCTCCTGCCACTCGGGCTCGTCGGGCTCCTGCCACTCGGGCTCGTCGCCGCCCTCCTGGGCGAAGGCCGGCAGGGAGAGCAGCAGCAGGGGCAGGGACAGGAGCAGGGCAAGTCGTCGCAACATCGATCACCTCCGTGGTGACCGTCCGACGGGGCGCCTACCGGATCCATTTGGATCGGGAAGATCAATGCCCGGTGGCCGCCCGCGCGGGGCGACGGCTCAGTGGCAGTAGTACAGGTTGTCCAGGTACAGCGAGTTGGGGGCCGACGGCACCTCCACCCGGATCCCGTTGAAGCCGACGTTGTTGAGGCTCTGCAGCCCGCGCGTGGTCCAGGCCTCAGCCCCGGCGTTGTTGAAGAACTGCTCCGGGTCTGTCAGCGGCAGGTCGTTCCACAGCAGCGTCACCAGGTAGCCCTCGAACTGCGAGCTGTCGAAGCCGCCGATCGTCAGCAGCACCCAGGTCTGCGGGTCGCTGAAGCGGATCGTCACCGACTCCACCCCCGACTCCGGCCGGGCGAAGAAGTCGCTGCTGTCGTGCCCGAAGAAGCTGTTCTCCTCGTCCTCGAACACGAAGCCGAAGGTCGAGTTGTCGTAGGTCCCCTCGAAGGTCACGCCGCCCTGGGACACCGCCACCGGCGCGCCGTCCGGCCCCGCCTCGAAGTCGGCCTGCGACGTCTGGATGTTGTGCACGAAGCACGCGGTCTCCGTGGCCGTCAGCATCGACTCGTAGTCCGTGTTGTGGATCATGAAGCCTGGGGACTGCCCTCCTGCGATGCCGTCGCAGTTGTTGTCCCCCGAGCTGTTGAGCAGGTCGTAGGCCGCGGGGCTGATGGCCGGGTTGCTGTCGTTGCAGTCGCCCTCGCAGGGCGCGTAGCCGTCGGCGTCCTCGTCGGTCAGCTCCGTGGTGCCGTCCGCCGCCTCGAACACGTCGCCGTCGCAGTTGTTGTCCACGCCGTCGCAGACCTCCGCCGCGCCCGGGTACACCGCCGCGTCGCCCTCGTCGCAGTCGCCCTCGCAGTCCGAGACCCCGTCCTGGTCCACGTCCTGCTCGTCCAGGGGCAGCAGGTCGTCGCAGTCGTCGTCCTCCCCGTTGCAGACCTCCGCCACCGACGGCCCCACGGCCGGGTCGTCCGGCGCGCAGTCCCCGTCGCAGAAGGAGTCGCCGTCGCCGTCGCCGTCCACCTCGTTGGGGTGAAGCTCGTCGTTGCAGTTGTTGTCGATGCCGTCGCACTCCAGCTCGATGGCGCCGGGGTTGATCGTGGCGTCGTCGTCGTTGCAGTCGGCGCAGAAGAGGTGCCCGTCCCCGTCGGCGTCGCCCTCGTCGCTGCCGGGCTCGCCGTCGCAGTCCTCGTCCAGGCCGTTGCAGATCTCGGGGTTGCCGGGGAACAGGTCGGCGTTGAAGTCGTCGCAGTCCAGGCAGGTGACCACGCCGTCGCCGTCCTCGTCGGCGAGCTCCTCCTCGTCCATCCCGCCGTTGCAGTTGTCGTCGATGAGGTTGCAGACCTCGGACTGCCCTGGGTTGATGTCCGGGTTGTCGTCCTCGCAGTCCACCGGCGCGCAGTAGCCGTCGCCGTCCGCGTCGACGTCCTCGTCCTCATCCCCCGTGCAGCCGGTCTCCGCGTCCGGGCCGCAGCCCACGGTGAAGACCAACAGACCCGCCAACAACAGCATCAGGTAGCGCATGAGCGCACTCTAGCCGGGGTGCGCCCGGGGGCAACGGGCGGCGAGGGTCCCCGCTACTCGTGCACCACCAGCCAGCTGTTCATGACGATGTTGCCCGCGTTGGCCGGCGGCGTGTTGCCGTTGAGCAGCCCCCGGTAGGACACCGTGGCGGTCTCGCCGGGCGTCACCAGGTCGGTCACGTCCCAGCGCACCGGATCCACCTGCCGGCCCGGGCACCAGCCGCCGCGCCCGAACCACCAGGTCCCGCCCTGGTTCGGCACCGTGCCCGTGCCCACCGTCTTGGCGCAGCCCTCGTCGTCGCCCACGATCGGCCACTCCTGCAGGTGCGACTCGCCGTTGACCGTGAACTGGTGCTGGTGGTTGCAGAACTCCGCGCAGGACGATGTGTCCGCGCCGTGCCCCGTGATGATGGCGTACAGCTCCACCTTCTGGGCGGTGGCCGGGATGGCGACCTCCATGGGCTCGCGGCCGTCGTTGTAGGCCGAGTTGAAGCTGCCGCCGGTGAACAGCGGGTGCGCCTCGCTGGCCTTCATGCCCTTGCTGCGATCGGAGAAGCGAAAGCTGAGCCAGGTCTTCGTGGGCTGGGTGTTCCACGACGGCGCGTGCTCGTAGCGGACCTGGCGCACGCCGCCCTGGGCCAGCAGGGGGATGGCGGGGGTGGCGTCGATGACCCAGCGGCCCTCGCGGTGGTAGGTCGTGATGTAGCGGACCAGCTCGATCCAGGCGTCCGTGGCCGTGTCCTGCACGTAGACGTGGGCCAGGTAGTCCCAGGCGCCGCAGTTGCCGAACTCCGCGGCGTCGTCGTTGGGGCAGCGCTGCTCGATGTCGATCTCCAGGGTGTCGTAGGGCGCCAGGGTGGCCGCGTCGGGGAACGTGACCTCGATGTCCGTGAACTCCTGGGTGACCTCGCCCTGCCAGACGGGGATGGACAGCACGTCGACGTCGGCGTCCAGAAGCTGCTGGCGGGTGGCTTCCCAGTTGAGGAACTCGACCTCGTAGCGGGCGTTGGCCAGGTTGGCCTCCCAGGGCCACTGGTCGGCGGCGCTCAGGGCCGCGTCGTAGCGGTTGACGTCGGCGTAGCTGCCCACGCCGCGCACGTGCTGGGTGCGATCGACGGCGAAGCCGCGGCCGCCCACGCCGGTGAGCACGTCCTCGGCCGCGTTGTTGAGGTCCGCGGCGCGGGGCACGGCGACGTGCAGGCGATCGCTCCACCAGCCCCGGTCCTCGGGGTCCATGGCGGCCAGGGCCTCGTCCACCCGGGTCTGCATCTCCGGGCCCAGCAGGTCCGCCGACGACTGCGACGCCGCGGTCACGAAGAGGTAGCGCGCGTTCGGCGCCGAGCCCAGGGCGAGCTCCAATACGTCCGTCTGCCAGATGGTGCTGGGGTCCTGGGCGCTGACGGCGAGGGTGTGCGGCACAACGATCAGCACGTCGCAGCCCGTCCAGCGCTCCGACAGCGTGAAGGTGCTGCCGTCGTGCAGCTCCACCGAGAAGTCGTCCATGAGCTCGTGGCGGTGGCTGCCGTAGGGGCCCTCGGCGTTCCATGGGGCCTCGGACAGGCCCAGGGTCTCGCAGAGCGTCGGGGCGTCGTCGTCGTCCGCCGAGTCGTCGTCGTTGGCCGCGGACGAGTCGTCGTCGTCCGACGGGTCGGGGCAGGCGGTCAGCAGCAGGGCGAGGAGGATCAGAAGGATGCGCATC
Source organism: uncultured Pseudomonadota bacterium (assembly GCA_937907595.1). Lineage (GTDB taxonomy): Bacteria > Myxococcota_A > UBA796 > UBA9615 > UBA9615 > CALCXL01. Next base: position 6,016 of record CALCXL010000699.1, on the reverse strand, counting down.
CCACCGATCTAGCAGAGCGTGCGCCCGGGTGAAGGGGTTTCATGCGCCCCGAGGACCGGTCGCGGGGCGGTGGAGGTCCGCCTGCCCCGCGGTCGTCGAGCCCCCGCTTCGGTACCCTTCGGTGGGAGTACCCATGAACCCGTCCGACGTCTCCGGCTCCGCTGGCCCCCCCGCGCGCCCTCCGGCCCGCTCTCCGCTCGCGACGCTGCGACCCCACGCGGTGAACGTCTACCTGGGGCCCGGGGTCCTGGCCTTGCGTCGGGGCCTGCACCGCCTGGGCCGACGGGGCCGCCGACGGGTCTTCGCCTACCTGCAGATCGACGACCCCTACAGCGTCCTGCTCGCCCAGGTCCTGCCCGACATGGCCGCGTCCTTCGACGTCGACGTCGTGGTCCGCCACGTGCCCGCCCCCGACGCCGCCTTCACCCCCGACGCCGAGCACCTTGCCTCCTGGGCCCTGCGCGACGCCGTGGAGCTGGCGGCTGAGTGGGGGCTGCAAGCGCCGTCGATCGACCGCCCCCCCACCGCCGACGAGGCCGCCGCCGCCGCCTCTGCATTGGGTCCCGAGCCGACCCTGCAGGCCTTCGCCGACGTCGGCCAGCGCCTGTGGTCGGGCGGCTTCGCCGGGCAGGACGGCACCGCCCCGGACCTCCGCGCGGCCCAGGACGAGCGGCGCCGCCGAGGGCACTACCAGGGCGGCATGCTCTGGTACGAGGGCGAGTGGTTCTGGGGGCTGGACCGCCTGGGCCTGCTGCAGGAGCGCCTGGTGGCCGAGGGCCTGCCGTCGCCGCCGCCCCGACCGACCTTCGCGCCCCCCATCGCGCCCCAGGAGGGCTCGCCGCCGCTGGAGTTCTTCTTCTCCTTCCGCAGCCCCTACTCCTACCTGTCCGTGCAGCCGACGATCGCCTTGGCCGCGGACCTGGGCGTGCCCCTGCGCATCCGCCCGGTGCTGCCGATGGTCATGCGCGGGCTGAGCGTGCCGAAGCCGAAGGTGCTGTACCTCGCCCGCGACTGCGCCCGGCTGGCGCGGCAGCAGGGACAGCCCTTCGGCCGCATCGCCGACCCGGTGGGGCCCGGCATCGCCAACTGCCTGGCGCTCTTCTGTGCGGCGGAGGGGCCCGAGCAGCAGGCCGCCCTCGTGCGTTCGGCCAGCCGCGGGATCTGGTCCGAGGCGCTGGACGCCACTCACGCGCCGCACCTGCGCATCATCGCCGAGCGCGCCGGGCTGCCGTGGGACCCCGCCGTGGACACCGCGCCCGGGCTGGCGCTGGCGGAGGCCAACCGGCTGGCCCTGCTGGAGTTGGGGCTCTGGGGCGTGCCGTCCTACCGCTACGGGGCCTACACCACCTGGGGCCAGGACCGCCTGCCGAGGCTGCGTCGAGCGATCGAGGGGCGCGGCTGACCCCCCGCCCGCGCGCGGCGGCCGCGATCACTCCGCCAGCGCGCCGTCGAGGATCCAGGTGCGGATCGCGTCGACCTGATCCTCCCGGAGCGCGACCCCGGTGGGCGGCATCCTCCGGCCCGCGCCGCCCACGCTGCGGTGCGTGTCCAGGACCTTGAGGAGCAGGTAGCTGCGCTCGGGGTCGCCGGGCTCGATGCGGTCCATGCCGGGCACGTCGTCGCTGGGTTCATCGACCAGGTTGGCGTGGCCCAGGGCGAGGTCCTCGATGCCGATCAGGCCGCCGTCCCCGCCCTCGGCCGTGCGGTGGCAGGCGCAGCGAAAGCTCAGCATCGGCTGCAGGCTGGGCCAGGTGGGCAGCAGGCCCGTGTCGTCGTCGTCGTCGTCGGGGCTGCTGTCGTCGTCGTCGATGGCGTCGTCGTCGTCGTTCGCCGGTGGCTCCACCGGGCAGCCCAGCAGGGCGATCGCGAGCAGGGCGCTGGCCGATCGGGGGGAGACGAGACGCACCCCGGGAGGATGCCTCGCCGTCCATCGGGCCGCCAGCGGGCCCCCGGGGAGCCGCGCGATCAGCCCAGCGGGAGCGCCGGAAGCACGGTGCCCGTCGCCTGGCCGAAGCCGATGCGGGCCGCGCCCTCCGCCTCGCACCAGGCGCGCAGGGTGACGGTGTCGCCGTCCTCCAGGAAGGAGCGGGACTCGCCGTTGGGCAGGTCGATGGGGTCCTTGCCGCCCCGCGTGATCTCGATCAGGGCGCCCTGCATCCCCGGCTTGGGCCCCGACAGCGTGCCCGTGGCCAGCAGGTCGCCCGGGCGCAGGTTGCAGCCGTTGACCGCGTGGTGGGTCACCAGCTGCGCCGCGGTCCAGTAGGCGTGGCGGTAGCTGCCGCGGGACAGGCGGCTCGGCGGCAGGTCGTCGTCGCGCTGGGCCCGGGTGTGCAGCCAGGCCTCCAGGCACACGTCGATGCCCCCCTCGGCGCGGTTCTGCTCGGAGTCCAGGTAGGGCAGGGGCTGAGGGTCCCCCTCGGGGCGCGTGAAGGGCCGGCGGTAGGGGGCCAGGGCCTCCATCGTCACGATCCAGGGGGAGACGGTGGTGGCGAAGCTCTTGCCCAGGAAGGGCCCCAGAGGCTGGTATTCCCAGGCCTGCAGGTCGCGCGCCGACCAGTCGTTGAGCAGGCAGAGGCCGAAGACGTGGTCCTCCGCCCGGTCCAGGGGGATCGGCCGGCCGCGCTCGTTGCCGGGGCCGACGAAGATGCCCAGCTCCAGCTCGTAGTCCATGCGGGTCGACGGGCCGAAGCCGGGCACGCCGTCCTCGCCGGGGCGCTGCTGGCCGCGCGGTCGGGGGAAGGACTCGGGGGACACCGCGATGGAGGAGCTGCGGCCGTGGTAGCCGATGGGGATCCAGCGGTAGTTGGGCAGCAGCGGGTTGTCGGGCCGGAACAGGCGGCCGATGTTCGTGGCGTGGTCGATGGAGGAGTAGAAGTCGGTGTAGTCGCCGATCGTCGCAGGCAGGCCCATCTCCGCCTCCGACTGGGGGACCAGACAGCGCCGCAGGGCCTCCTCGTGCTCCGAGCCGGTGGCCAGGGCCGCGCTCAGGCCCGCCCGCAGCGCGCTCCAGGCGGCGGGGCCCAGGGCCATGAAGCGGTTGAGGGTGGGGCCGGCGCAGGCCCAGGCAGCGTCCGATGCCTCGTCGTCCAGCACGGCCGCCGCCGCGGCCAGGTCCACGATCTGGTCGCCGATGGCCACCCCGCCCCGGAAGCCGGCCTGCGAGGGGTCGGAGTCCTCATCGTCCCCGTCGGCGTCGGCGCCCTCACCCGAACGCCGGAACACGCCGAAGGGCAGGTTCTGGATGGGGAAGTCGCAGCCCGGGGCCTGGGCGGAGGCCAGCCAGGAGGTCAGGGCGGGGTCGTGGGTGCGGTTGAGGGCAGGCATGAGCATCTCCCGGGGGGCTGGGGCGCGGACTGTAGAGCACCGAGGGGATGCTCGCCCGGAACCCGGGGCGGCGCGAGAAGCGGCGGGGCGGTCAGCGTCGGCCGCCGGAGTCCGAACAGCAGCGAAAGCCGTCGTCGCTCTGAGCGTAGGCGGGCCCGTGCCAGTGGCGGCTCAGGCAGGAGTCCCCGTAGGCCGCGGTCCAGAGCGTGCCGCCCCGCAGGACGTAGCAGTCCTCCCCGGGGCGGGCGGTGCCCTGGGGGGAGGGCGGGCAGGGCACCCGGGTCGACGTCCACTCGCTGGCCCCGCCGATGAGGTCGTGCACGCCCAGCGCGTTGCGGCAGCCTTCGAGCACCCCGGTCTGGGGTCGCGCCGCGTCCGGGTCGAGCCCCTCCTGGGCGCTGGCGCAGCGGCCAGGCTCCTCCTGGTCTCCGTAGGACCACAGCCGGTCGTCGGGCCCCCGGCACGCGGCCTCCCACTCTTCTTCCCCGCACAGGCGCGCTCCGCGGAGGCGGCAGGCTTCGGCGGCGTCGGACCAGCGGACGTCGACGGTGGAGTCGGCCCCGGCGCGGTTGGGGGCCTCGAAGCGATCGATGCAGAAGCCGGGCAGGTTGGTGGACGATGGGGGGAGGGGGTGGCTGGCGCCGTCCCGGTCGGGGGCGCCGCCGAGGCGGTAGGTGCCCGGGGGCACGTGGACCATGTCGGCGGGGCAGGGGGGCGCTCCGCAGCCGCCGAGCGCGAGGATGATCCCCAGGCCCCCGGCGCGGATCCAGTCGAACCGTGGGCGCGGCGAGTCGCCCCACCGGGCCCGAGGGGACCGCATGGGGCCTGCTACAACCGGGAGCATGCTGCAGGCTACCAGCCAGCGTCTCCCGGGCATCCTGGCCTTCGCGTTGCTGCTTGCGGGGTGGGTCGGCGGCTGTGCGGCGCCGCCGGGGGGGCCGAACGGGGACGTCGCGCGCGCGGGGGGCTCCCAGGTCGTGGTGGGGCCCCCGCTGGGGGTCGAGCTCCAGCCGGTCGGAGCCGCGGGGGATCAGCAGTGGCGGAGGTCGGCGTCGGGGTGGGTCCTGCGGGTGGAGGGGGAAGCGGGCAGCCCCTGGCGGCCCATGGACCGGGACTGGCGGATGGCGGGGGCGGGGGCGGGGGGTCGTGACGCAGACGGCGCCTGGCGCATCGAGACGCCGTCAGGCCCCCTGCGGGTCGGTCCCCCGTCGTTGGTGCCCCCCTCACCCGGCGCGGGCGAGCCGATCCTCGCCTACGCCGACGGCGTCTTGCGGCTTCGCAGGGCCCGGCGTGGGGACGGGGACGCTCCTGTGGTCGATGTGCCGGTGGGCCAGCCTCAAGCCCTGCGCGGCGCGGCCCGGGGCGTGCGGTTTGGTGAGGGGCTGGCGGCGATGGTTGACGTCGACGGGGACGGGGACGCGGAGCTGCTCGTGGCGACGCGGAGGGTCGACGAGGGCGGCGGGTCCGGCTCCGGGCTCTTCCTGCACCCCGGCTCGCCCGGAGGGCTGCTGCCTGCGCTCTGGACCTGGCAGGAGCCTGGGAGCATCGCCCGCGCCGCGTCGATCCTGGGCCACGCCGGCCGCTTGTACGTGCTCACCTGGCCGGATCCGGGCGTCGGGGCGACGGGGCCCGTGACCCTCCGTCGCTTCGCCGTGGACGCCGTGGCGGTCCGGCCGGTCTGGACCGTCGAGGTGCAGGCGGCGGGCGCGGGATCGTCCTGGACGCTGGGGGAGAGCGAGCGGGGCGTGCTGGTCGGTCGCGTCGCCCCCTCTGGAGCCTCCTCGGCGGTGGCGTGGGTCGACGAGGAGGGAGCGAAGGAAGCGCGGGTCGGCCCGGCCCCCGCCCTGCATCCCGGGGCGCCGGGCTTCGTCGCCCAGCCCGACGGCGACTGCGATCACGCCGCCGAGGGCTGGGTCGAGCACCGATCGGGCTGGCGGGCCTGCGGTGGCCAGGTGGGCGGCCGCTTTGGCCACGCTGTGGTGGCCGCGGACTTCACCGGGGACGGCATCGACGACGTGGCCATCTCCGCCCCGCTGGCGGTGGGTGCCGACGGAACGCTGGACGTCGGCACGGTCCGCCTCTGGAGGGGCGGGGGGAGAGGCTTCGTGCCCTGATCGGGTCGCCCCTGCCCGGGCCGCTCCGGGCCCCTACAGCCCGCCGGTGGCGCCCAGATCGGCGGGGGAGCCGTCGGTCTCGGTGATCGAGGGGTCGCCGGCGTCGATGGCGGGGGACCCGCCGATCAGGCTGTAGTCGCCGCCCGCGTAGTCCACGAAGCCGGGGGCCACGCCCGTGATGTTGCCCGTGCCCGCCCCCACCGCCGCGGGCGCGTTGCCCGTCTCGTGCAGCAGCGAGTAGTCGATGGTCGTGGTGCCGCTGCCGCTGCCGAACATCTGCCCGCCGTCGTTGTCGTAGGCGATGACGTGGCTGAAGGTGACGTTGTCGTTGTTGGAGTCCACGAGCGCGTAGTACGAGCCCGGCGCGCGGTTGCCCACGATGGTCGTGAACTCCACCAGGATGTCCCTCAGGCCGAAGGTCGTCATGACCGTGCCCAGGATGGTGCCGCCCACGTGCGCGCTGGCGGTGTTGCCGGCGATGACGCAGTGGCTGACGGTGGTGTCGTTGCCGAACTGCAGGGCCCCCTTGGCCGGGTAGGGCCAGGTGTCGCCCGCGGCGCTGTTGTCCTCGATGATCA
>CALCXL010000698.1 GCA_937907595.1 uncultured Pseudomonadota bacterium | reverse complement strand
GCCGCCGGGGCAGAGCGCGGACACCGACGCGGCCTCCCTGCGCGCCGTCACCGCGGCGTCGGCCTGGCTGCGCCGTCGGGGCTACGACGCCGCTCCCGAGGACCTGGAGATCTCCTGGCAGGTGGCCGGCGTCCAGGGCGCGGTGGAGGGTGGATCGGCCTCCCTGGGGCTGGCCCTGGCCCTGCTCGCGCGCGCCCTGGACCGCCCCATCCCCCCCGGCTGGGCAGCGACGGGCTCCCTGGCCCTCGACGGCGTGGTGGAGCCCGTCGCCGGCGTGCCCGCCAAGCTCGCCGCCGCTGCGGAGGCCGGCATCGCGAACGTCCTGGTCCCCCCGGGCAGCCCCGCCGGCGACGGGATCCAGGCGGTGCCCGTGGCCGACCTGGACGCCGCCGCCGCCGCGCTCTTCGGCCTGCGCCGCCGGCGCCTGCCCTCGCCGCTCCCCCTCGTCGTCGCCGCGCTCAGCCTGCTGTGCCTGGGCCTGGGGCTGCTCGACGTCGCCGGCCTGCTCGTCTACCCCTGGCTGCACGTCCCCCTGCCGGAGTCGGCCCTGAGCGATCGCGTGGTGCTGGTCGACTGGGGGGAGGCCGACGGCGCGCCCTCGTCCCCGCCCACGCCGCTGCGGGGCGCCCCGGTGGCCCCCGTCGACTTCTCCGCGTTCCTGGACCACAAGAGCTACCGCGCCACGCACCCTGTCGTGCTCCGGCGCCTGGCCGAAGCGGGGGCGTCGGTGTTGGCCTTGGACGTGTGGATCCGGGGAGGCGACGCCGGCGCCATCGACGGGATCGCGCAGGCCCTCACCGAGGCGCAGGACGCCGGCGCGACGGTCCTGCTGCCCTCGCGCCGCGTCGACTCCCGCTGGGCCCGGTCCGACGAGCGCCTGCCCGGCGAGCACGGCTTCGCCGAGATGATCGCCGAGCGCCCCTCGGGCCTCGTCCGCTCGGCGCCCCTGGGCAGCCGCGACGGCGACGGCCCGCCCTGGTCCGTCGTCGCCCTCGCCCTGGCCGCCCGCGACGGCGACGTGCCCCGATGGGACGGCCCCGACCGCGTGCGCCTGGGCAGCCGCACCGTGGCCGCGCCCGGGGGCCAGGTCTGGTTCCGCTTCCCCGAGCGGCCGGGCTTCCGCCGCTACCGCTACGCCGACGTCTACGCCGGGGACTTCGATCCCGCGCACATCGACGGCGCCATCGTCGTGCTCGGCGGGCGGCTGGGCAGCCAGGACCGGCACCGCACCCCGGTGGGCCGCTGGCACGGCATGGAGATCTCCGCCGCGGCGCAGTCGGCCCTGCTCGGCGGCCAGACCCTGCAACCCCTCGGCCGAGGCCCCCGCGCGCTGATCCTGCTCCTGCTCCCGCTGCTCGCCCTGCTGCGCCCCCGCTGGCGCGCGCGGCGCTGGGTGCTGGCCGGCCTCACCGCCGCCGCGCTGTGCTTCGCTGTCGGCCGCCTGCTGTTGCTGGGGGGCTGGGTCTGGCCGCCCACCGACGGCGCGCTGCCCTTGCTGGCCCTCGCCCTGTGGCAGGCGGGGCGCGCCCGCGCAGGACGGACCGCGCCGGGGCTCCGACGCTGATATCTTCCGCGTCATGCACGAATCCGAGCGCCTGATCGAGACGATCCGCGGGGGCATCATCGGCCGGGACCAGGTGATCGAGGGCCCCTACGGTCCCCGCCGCGTCACCTACGCCGACTACACCGCGTCGGGCCGCAGCCTGGAGTTCATCGAGGACTTCCTGCGGCGTGAGGTCATGCCCTTCTACGCGAACACCCACACCGAATCCTCGGGCACGGGCCTGCAGACCACGCGCTTCCGCGAGGACGCGCGGTCGATCGTGCACGAGGCCGTGGGGGGCGGGGACGACGACGTCGTGCTGTTCTGCGGCTCGGGGGCCACCGGCGCCATCAACAAGCTGGTGGACCTGCTGGGCCTGCGCCTGCCGGCCGAATTGGACGATCGCTTCGACCTGTCCGCGCAGATCCCCGCCGATCAGCGCCCCGTCGTCTTCGTCGGCCCCTACGAGCACCACAGCAACGAGCTGCCCTGGCGCGAGTCCATCGCCGACGTGGTCACCATCGACGAGGACCACAACGGCCAGATCGACCTGGTGCGCCTGGAGGAGGAGCTTGTCCGCTACGCCGATCGGCCCCTGAAGATCGGCAGCTTCTCCGCCGCCTCCAACGTCACCGGCATCGGCAGCCGCACGAAGGAGACCGCGGCCCTGCTGCACAAGCACGGCGCCCTCAGCTTCTGGGACTTCGCGGCGGCCGGCCCCTACGTGCGCATCCAGATGGGGGAGCAGGACGGCATCGCCGGCTCCCACAAGGACGCGATCTTCCTGTCGCCCCACAAGTTCATCGGCGGGCCCGGCACCCCGGGCCTGTTGGTGGCCAAACGGCACCTCTTCCGCAACCGCGTGCCCAGCGAGCCCGGCGGCGGCACGGTCGCCTACGTCAACTCCAGCGAGCACCGCTACCACGACGACCCCGTGCAGCGCGAAGAGGGCGGCACCCCGGAGATCCTGGGCGCGATCCGCTGCGGCCTGGTCTTCCAGCTCAAGGAGGCCGTGGGCCACGACGCCATCCGCGCCTTGGAGAGCAGCTTCACCCGGCGCGCCATCGACTCCTGGTCGAAGAACCCGAACCTGCGCATCCTGGGCAACCCCGACGCGTGGCGGCTGTCCATCGTCTCCTTCATGGTCCGCCACGGCGATCAGTGGCTGCACCACAACTACGTCGTCGCCCTGCTCAACGACCTGTTCGGCATCCAGGGCCGCGGCGGCTGCTCCTGCGCGGGCCCCTACGGCCACCGCCTGCTGGGCATCGACATCACCCGCAGCCGGGAGTTCGAGCGGGAGGTGGTGCGCGGCTGCGAGGGGGTCAAGCCCGGCTGGACCCGGCTGAACTTCAACTACTTCATCACCGAGGAGATGTTCGAGTTCCTGCTGGAGGCCGTGCACATCGTGGCCGAGCGGGGCTGGAAGCTGCTGCCCGACTACTGCTTCGACCCCGTGTCGGGCCTGTGGTGGCACCGCGACGGCCGCCCCGAGCCCGCCCTCTCCCTGAAGACCCTGAGCTACCGCGGCGGCCGCCCCAGCTACCCCTCGCGCCACGTCACCGCGCCGGAGTGGGTGCTGCCCGAGTACCTGGTGGAGGCCCGCCGGACCCTGGACGCCTGCTGCGGCGATCGCCCGGTGGTCGACCCCGAGCTCAACCCCGACTTCGAGCACCTGCGCTGGTTCCCGCTGCCCTCCGAGGCCGCCGCGCAGCTCAAGGCGTGAGCGCTCCCGAGGTCCTCGCGCCGGTCGGCGGCCGCCCCCAACTGCTGGCGGCCATCAACGCCGGGGCCGACGCCGTGTACTTCGGCCTGACCGCCTTCAACGCCCGCGCCCGCGCCGCCAACTTCACCGTCGACGAGCTGCCCGAGGTCATGGCGACGCTGCATGAGCGCGGCGTGCAGGGCTTCGTCACCCTCAACACCCTGGTCTTCGACGAGGAATTGGGGGAGCTGGACCGCGTGCTGCGGGCCGTGGACGACGCCCGGGTGGACGCGGTGATCGTGCAGGACCTGGGCGTGGCCGCGCGCATCCGGGAGCTGGTGCCCGATCTGCCCCTGCACGGCTCGACCCAGATGACGGTAG